>JAYVEZ010000033.1:0-10673 GCA_043773645.1 Cytophagales bacterium | reverse complement strand
TTTTCGCCTGTTGATGCTGAGCGCTGTTTTGCTTTGGATTGTAATCTTCAATCACAAAGCGGAGTCACCAACTTTTATCATTGCAATGGCTGGCGCCGGTATCTGGTACTTTCATAAAAAACGTAACACGATCGACCTGGTGCTGATTATCCTGGCCTTCATTTTCACGTCGCTCTCGCCCACGGACCTTTTTCCGCAATGGATTCAGGATAATTTTTTCGATCCCTATGCCATCAAAGTGGTACCCTGTATTCTGATTTGGTGCAAGCTCATGTTTGAAGTGTTAACAGAAAAGTTCGAAGTTGCACCAGAAGTTTCAATCTCAAATTCATAAATAGATAGCTCCCTACATGAAGAGTCGTGCCGTTTTCCTTGATCGTGATGGTGTTTTGAATGAGGATAATCCCAACTACACCTATCACATCGACAACTTCAAAATTCTTTCGGGCGTACCGGATGCATTGGCTCAGCTGAAATCGGCCGGCTATCTCCTGATCGTGGTCACCAACCAATCGGGCATCGCCCAAGGGATTTATACCCAAACTGAGATGGAAAGTTGTCACCAGTTCTTGCAAAGTGCGTGTAACCATGCGATTGACCACTTCTATTTTTCGCCTTACCATCCGTCAGTGACCAATTCGCTGATTCGAAAACCCGGTACGTTGATGTTTGAGAAGGCCATCACCCGATTTAATATTGACGTTGCGCAATCGTGGATGGTGGGCGACCGTGGCCGGGACATCATCCCCGCCCGTCAGCTAGGAATAAAAACGATCCAGATAGGTGATGAGATTGAAAAAGAGAACAGGGCTGACTATAAAGTAAAAAGTTTACTTGAGGCTTCGTTGGTGATCCTTCAATCGCAAGGGTAGGCACAGTTCCACCGAAACAAATCTCATTTTCACAATTGTCATTGAACCAGAAGGGAATATGCAGATGAAAAAGTCAGATACATACCAGCGATCATCCCAAGTATTGTGTCAACCCGGAGTAAAGCATTAATAAAGCTCGTCCGCTTGCTGTTCTTCACCAAAAGCCAAATGAAAGTAATAGTCAGTACGAGTCCTAAAATTAGCTTGGTGTATTCCATATTGTCACTTATTTAATTGTCCTATACGCAAACTTACCCAGTGCCCATTCCCACTTCTAATCTTCTCACTTCTCAACTTCTCATTCTCAAGCCATCTCCACCTCTGCCACCTTCGATCCCTTCGCCAGTTTTTGCTGCAGGTCAATGGGCACCGGCACAAAGTCTGCCAGTTGCTGTGAGAAGGTGCCACGTCCCTGGGACAATGAACGAAGGGCGGTAGAATAACGGTCCAGTTCGGCGAGGGGAGTCCTTGCCTTGATCACCTGGTACTTTTCCTTGGTGTCGATGCCCATGATCATAGAACGCCGTGTTTGGAGATCTCCCATCACATCGCCAACGATTTCTTCCGGGACGATGACCTCCAGGTCGACGATGGGTTCCAGCAATTGTGGCTCAGCTTTCATAAACGCATCTTTGAAAGCCATCATGCCTGCGATCTTAAAAGATATGTCGTTGGAGTCAACAGGGTGCATTTTTCCATCATGGACAATTACCCGCACATCGCGCACATAGGATCCCATGATGGGTCCCTCCTCCATTTTTTCCATCACGCCTTTCAATATGGATGGAATAAAGCGGGTATCGATAACGCCACCGACGATGCAGTTATAGAATACCAGCTTGCCGCCCCACTCGAGGTCGATGATTTCTTTGCCGCGTACACTGAACTCAGTGGGTTCAGGCATCCCTTCGGTGTAGGGTTCAATTTTCATGTACACTTCGCCAAACTGCCCGGCACCCCCGGATTGTTTCTTGTGACGGTAGCTGGCACTGGCGCCTTTTCGGATGGTCTCCCGATAGGAAATGCGTGGGCTGACAAAATCAACGTGCAGGTTGTACATTTTTTCCAGAAACCATTTGCACACAGTGAGGTGCAATTCACCCTGCCCTGAAATGAGAAGCTGTTTCAGTTCTCTGGAATATTCGACCCGTAGCGTGGGGTCCTCCTGGTGAATTTTTTGAAGTACTTCACCAATTTTTTCGTCGTCTTTTTTGCTGTGGGCTACCACGGCCGTGCGGATGCGTGGTTCAGGGAATACGATGGGTGCGATCGCAACATCAAAACCTTTTGCGTGTAGAGTCTGATTGGTATAGGTGTCTTTAAGTTTTAATGTGGCGCCAATATCTCCTGCCACGAGCTTGTCAACAGGCTGACGTGTCTTGCCATCCATGATGAAGAGCTGGTGAAAACGCTCCACGGCGTTTGTCTGGCTGTTGATCAGTTCGGAAGTTGAGGTCACCACCCCGGAGATGACTTTGAAGAATGAAAGCCGGCCCAGGTTTGGTTCAATGTGTGATTTGAATACAAACAACGCGGCTGGTTTGGATGGATCAAATTCAATCTCTTTTCCTGAGGTAGTCATCTCGGGTTTTGCCTCGCGCGGGGAAGGTGCCACATTGTCAATAAAGCCCATCATGCGGCCGCTGCCCATATTTTTTCGCGCACTCATGCAAAACACTGGGAAAACATCATGGTGAATCATTCCCAACTTGAGACCCTCACGCAACTCATCCTCATCCAGTGTGCCTGATTCGAAATACTTCTCCATCAGTTTCTCGTCGTTCTCGGCGGCTTTCTCCACGAGCGTGTTGTGCAGTTGATTCGCCTTTTCTGTTTCGTTTTCCGGAATGGGCATTTTGGCTGGTTTGCCACCTTCGGCCGGAAACTTATACATCACCATTTTCAGGAGATCGATGATGGCATTAAATCCCTCGCCCTGGCTAACAGGATATTGCATCTGCGTGACGGCAGCGCCAAACCTTTTTTGGAGTGAAAGCAAGGAAGCGTCAAAATCTGATTTGGGATGATCCACCTGGTTGACTGCAAAGATGACTGGCTTTTGAAAACGATCGACGTAGTTCCAAATGAGGTCGGTGCTCACTTCCACGCCGTGCTGTGCATTGATTGCCACGACGCAGGTATCCGCTACCCGCAGGGAAGAAATCATTTCTCCCGCGAAGTCATCAAAGCCAGGTGTGTCGATGATGTTGATTTTGTAATCGCGCCATTCGGTATGAAGGCATGTGGCAAAGACGGAGTTGCCGCGCTCCTGTTCGATCTCGTGGTAATCGGACACGGTATTTTTACCTTCGATGGTACCACGGCGGTGGATGATCCCCGCTTCAAAAAGCATGTCTTCGGCAAGTAATGTTTTGCCGGACTTGGGCGCCCCGAGCAAGGCAATGTTTTTTATGTGTTTTTCGTCATAGAGTTTCATGGCAGTGACGTTTAAGGTGGGAAGGAATTGATGATTTGAAGATAAGAAAACTTGGCAATTGCAAAACTGATGAATCACCGTTCTTGCAGGTGCCTTGCGCCATTGGGCCAAAAAGGAGATATTTGGGAGGTATTTTTTGGCCAAATTTTTGTAACCATCTCCGTAAATTAAAAACCATGAAAAAACTGATCACACTTGTACTGCTTTTTGTCGTGTTGCAAAGCCGGAGTCAGGGCTTTGAGGGCATCGTAAAATGGTCCATGAAAATGGAAATCACCGATCCCAAAATGAAGGCCCAAATGGCCGATGCCGAGAAAAAAATGAATGACCCGGCCAACCAGGCCAAGATGAAAGAGATGCAGGATAAAATGAACGACCCTCAGTTCAAGGCGATGATGGAAGCCAATCCTCAGATGAAGACCCAGATGGAAAATATGATGAAGATGCAAGGCGGCAGCCCCAGCTCAATGATTCCAAAAGGAATGTCCATGAGGATAAAAGGAGCCAACACGCTAACCAAAATTGAAGGTGGGATGATGGACGGCATGGAAATGTTGCACATGGCCGACAAAGACCAAAGCGTACGGTTGGACCGCACCAAAAAAACGTATACCATTTTGACCAGTGGAGGCGGACCAGGAGGTCAATCCAACGCGGCTCCGAAACTTACCAAGACAACGGAGACCGCCAAGATTCTCGGTTATACGTGTACCAAATACCTTGCTGAGTATGTTGAAGCGGGAACCACAAGAACGGAAACATTCTGGGCCACTACCGAGATCAAGGACATGGACATGAAGAGCCTTACCAAACAGAGGATGGGGCAAGGTGGTCGTACCATGCTGCCTGCAGGCATTGAAGGAGTGCCACTCAAGATCGAAAGTTCGATGAAGGAGGGTAATATGACGATGGAAGTAACGGAGATCAAAAGAGAGAGTCAAAGCGCTTCCGACTTCACCATACCATCCGACTACAAAGAAGTCAAGGGGATGGGATTTTGATTCATAGAGACTAAACCAATATGAAACACCGGTCGTAAAGCCGGTGTTTTTTTTTATGATTTGGCTGGGATGGGCTTCTTGGCGTAGCCGAGGACTTTCATCATGCTGTCGCTGTTTTGCTCTGGCGCAAAGAGCTGGGTCGTAATTTCGCCATCTTCGTTTCGTGACACCAGCACATGCTTGGGTGCAGGCACCAGGCAATGCTGGATACCGCCATAACCTCCCAGCGACTCCTGATAAGCGCCTGTGTGGAAAAAACCAATGTACAAACGCTCTTCGTCATTGATCATGGGGAGGAAGACTTCGCCGATGTGCGCCTCGGAGTTGTAATAATCCATGCTGTCGCACGTCAGGCCACCGATATTGACTTTGTGGTAAGGGTCATCCCATTTATTGATGGCGAGCAGAATGTATTTTTGGT
Organism: Cytophagales bacterium; assembly: GCA_043773645.1. Lineage (GTDB taxonomy): Bacteria > Bacteroidota > Bacteroidia > Cytophagales > Cyclobacteriaceae > ELB16-189. The sequence continues at coordinate 5,942 of JAYVEZ010000033.1, read as the reverse complement.
TGAGACCCCATGCATCGGGCATTTGGGTAATGAAAGAGCCGTCGATCATGTACCAGAGTTCTTTGTCATTCTGAAGTTTCTGGTCTACAACCGAATACAATATGGCGCCGCTTTCACCCACAGTATAACTTCCAAATTCAGTAAAAATGTTGGGTACAGGCACATTGTTCTTGTCACAAATCCATTTGATGTTTTCCACAATCTGTTCGATCATGTACTTGTAATCATAAGTAAAGGTCAGGGAGGTCTTGATGGGGAAACCACCTCCGATATCAATGGAGTCCAGTGTGTCGCAGATTTTCCTTAGTTCGCAGTACTTGAAAATAAAGCGGCTCAGTTCGCTCCAATAATAGGCGGTGTCCTTGATGCCTGTGTTGATAAAGAAATGAAGCATCTTGAGCGAAGCTTTGGAGCTGGTGGCAATCTTTTCTTTGTACAGCGGCACGATATCGCTGTAGCGGATGCCCAGGCGGGAAGTGTAAAATTCAAATTTTGGTTCTTCGTCCGATGCGACTCGTATGCCCACCTGGTAGGGGACATTTACTTTTTGTTCATACACGTCGATTTCACCCAACGTATCGAGCAGGGGGACGCAATTGGTAAACCCATCGTTGAGGAGGTTGGAAATATTCTCTGTGTACGGAGGCATTTTGAAACCATTGCAAAGAACGTAGGTTTCTTTGGTGATCTTCTCTCGTTCAAATAAGGAACGAACGATGTTGATGTCAAAAGCGGAGGAAGTTTCGATGTGGACATTGTTCTTCAGCGCCTCTTCGAGTACAAAGGAGAAGTGGGAAGACTTGGTGCAATAGCAATAAGTATATTTCCCATTGTACTTGAACCGCTCCATGGCATTATTAAACGTAGCCTGGACGAAACGAACGTTTTCGCTGATGCGGGGAAGGTAGGTGAGCTTCAGGGGCGTGCCATATTCCTTGATGATGTCCATGAGCGGGACATCGTTGAAAAGTAACTCGTGTTCCCAGACCTTAAATTCTTCCTGGGGAAATTCAAAGGTCTGTTCGATGAGTTCACGGTAGCTCTTCATTTCACATTCATGGGTTTAAACGACGGCAGGGAGGATTATCGCTAAAAAACGCAATATTGGTATAAATTTGCCATCTTTGCAATACAATTAACGGTATGATCCTCTACCCTTATTTTATTTCTTTCCCCTCCGCTCACCCTTTGCCGGACCTGTGAGGCTGGACTGATTTCCGCCTGTCGTAGTACTCCCTTCTTTTGTCTGTTGTTAAACTTAGTTTTTGTGAGCGAGAAAATTAAAATTATCATGGTAAAATCCGAGATCGGTGCCGGCACACGCGGCGCCAGCTTGGGTGTGGAGGCCATGAAAATCGCCAGCCTGGATGCGAAATCGAATTTTTTCCGTGAAAACGAAAGCATAGAAGTCGAGAATGTAAATGAATTGCTCTTTAACAGTGCCGAGCATGCTTATGCCAAATTCATTGATGGCGTCCTGATTATGGAAGAACGGGTTTGCCTGGAGGTGTATGAACAGATTTGGGATGATTTCTTTCCGCTGATCATGGCCGGAGACCACAGTACAGCCTATGGCACCATCGCAGGCATCAAGAAAGCCCATCCTAAAAAGAGACTCGGAGTGGTGTGGATCGACGCCCATGCCGACTTTCATTCTCCTTACACCACGCCTTCCGGCAACATGCATGGAATGACGCTGGCGATGGCCTGTGACATGGACAACCTGGAGTGCAAGGTCAATGACCCCAAAGGTGAAACCATGGAGTACTGGGAGCAGATCATGAGTGTGGGAATTCCTGGAGCAAAGATTTATCCTGAGGACCTGGTATTCATTTCCGTCCGTGACCTGGAGAAGGCAGAAAATTATATCATCAATAAACATGGCATCCCCAACTTCTCTGCCGAAGAAGTGAAGAAAATGGGCCCTGCCGCCGTCGCCCAGGAGGCGCTGAAATTGCTGGACCACTGCGACCTGATTTACGTATCGTTTGATGTTGACAGCATGGACAGCCGCATATCAAGAGGAACAGGAACACCCGTACCCAATGGACTTACCGTGGAGGAAGCCCGGATTCTCAATGTCGAACTTGCAAAGAGCCCAAAACTATGCGCTTGGGAAATTGCCGAGGTGAATCCAACATTGGATACACAAAACAGCATGGCGGAAAGTGGTTTTGAAGTAATGGAGGCTACGGCCAAGGCCATTGTAGAAAGGCCGGTTTTGGTAACGTAATTCAAAAGGTCACAAAGCGCACAAAGGAGATACAAAGGTCACTAAGAAAATTGGTTGACTATGCGTGGTCAACTGTAAGTCTTAGTGTTCTTCGTGTCCGCTCTTTGTGTACTTCGTGACCTTATTTGTCTTCGGCATACTTTATTCCCCCTTGCCTTCTGATCTCGTCACTCACTTGAGCCATCAGCAGACTCAGGCTGTGTGGCATTCCTTCGCTTTCCAATTTTTTTTCCCGAATGCACCGCGCAACTTCCGCCAGTTGAAATTCAAAACCGTTTCCGGAATGTGGAAATGGAAAGTCTGTGGTCTCACCGGAGTTCAAACGCAGCGAGACTTGCTGTGATTTGTGCCAGGGTGCATGAAGCGTGATGCGCCCCAGGGTGCCGAGGATGTGGGCTTCTTTGGGAGAATCAGCAACAATCGAAGAAAATATTTGGGCGATGGCCCCGCTTTCAAAAGACAACAATGCGGTGGTGGTCGTATCCGCACCGGTGACAGCCAATTCGCTAAACGCTTTGACTGCTTTGGGTTTGCCCAGAACGAGCAGCGCAAAAAACATGGGATATACCCCAACATCCAGCTGCGCACCTCCGCCGAGTGATAGCTTGTACACACGACTTTCAAGATTAACGGGTGAGGCAAATCCAAAGTCAGCTTCGAGGTATTTCAGATCGCCAATCACACCTGAATGAATAAGCTCCAGCGCTTTGTAGGTGGCCGGAAAGAATCGCGACCACATGCCTTCCATAAAAAAAGTCTTCGTCTCTTTAGCGAGGGCAATCATTTCAGCAGCCTGCTGATAATTCATGGCCATGGGTTTTTCACACAGGACCGGCTTACCGTGTTTGAGACATAATACAGTCTGGGCGTGGTGAAAGGGGTGTGGTGTGGCAATGTAGATCACATCGACCGATGGATCCCGGATCATTCCTTCATAGGAGGTATAGCACTTTTCAACTCCATATAAGTTCGCAAATTCTTTTCCTTTCTGTGGATCACGGGAAGCAATGGCATAGACTCTTGCGTCCGGTACGTATTGGAATGCAGCGGCAAAGCGGTTCGCAATTTTTCCAGGCCCCAGGATGCCGAAGTTGATGACTTTCTTCATTTAGCTTTGGAGGTCTTCGAGAAACTAACACGTTCGGCCCGCGACTGGCTCACCAGGAGTCCGGTAACCGTACCCTGTTTGTTGCGGACAAATTCAAACAACTGACTATCGTCGCCGTAGAAGCCATCTTGAAAGGACGGGTGTAATGCGAATGGCTTGGATGGCTTCACCCGCACCCACAATTGATTGTTGTTGTATTCAATTTGAAAATCAACTTCAGCTTCGTCGCTGCGATAGACACCTTCAAGTGCTTTCAGTTTGGTCAGTTCGGTTTCAGGTGGCGCCACGCGTACATAAGTCAAGGTATCTTCTGAACCTTGGGCCCTGATCCGGGTTGCTGAAATATAATTCCACCGTTGACCATCCAGGTAAATTGTGTTTTCACTGATGGGCATGACTTCCTTGCCTTTTTCGATGTTGTGGTTGCTTGACACCAACTTCCCATCTGTAAAGGTGAGCGTGATCGCATCAAAGTGTCGCAGGCTTCTGTATGTGCCCTCAAATTTCTTCAGTGTGGCTGCCTCAACTGCCGCGGCCTTCGGCTCTGTGGAAGGTTTGGATTTTCCCAAATAGATACTGGCCACCTGACTACCTACAGAAGCAGGCGAGAAACTCCCATCATTGCTGAGGAGAACCACGGATAATTTGTTCTGAGGATAATATGCCAACCATCCTCGATACGCAGCCGTGGCACCACTGTGCTGAATTTCATTGAAGTCATTCAACTTTCCAATGAACAATCCTGCGGCATAGCCTATTTCTTTTCCATTGTTGAGGATCCCCTTCCGGATTCTCTCGTTGAAGACATCATCACCCCCGATGGTATGGTTCTCCAGAAGGGTGTTCCATTTAAGCAGGTCCGATGTGGTGGTGAGCAAACCTCCGTGGCCATAAATATTCTCGAAGGGCATTTGCTGTTCGTACCCATCTTTGGTTGAAGCATAGGCAATCGCCCTTCCGGGAATGATCTGCCGGAAGTTGGACCGCCACCGCGTATTCTTCATTCCCAAGGGTTCAAAAAATCTGATGCGGGTAAAATCCTCAAGGGTCATCCCCGAAGTGCGTTCTACGATACTGACGAGAAGTGTGTAATTGGCGTTGCTGTAAGAATACTCGCTTCCCGGAGTGAAGTTGACTGACTTTTGCCTGCAGATGATTTGAAGGGCCAGGTCCTGAGTATAAACTCTCGTAGTTCGTGGCCACCCTCCCAGGGCGCCAATGGTTCCCCAGTCCTTAAGGCCACTGGTGTGGTTGAGCAAATGTTGTATGGTGATGGGCTTTTGATAGACGGGCAGTTCTGGAATATACTTACGGACATCGTCTTGTGTCTTCAGTTTGCCTTCTTTCGCCAGGAGCAGGATGGACATGGCGGTGAACTGTTTGGATACCGAGCCACATTCAAAAATTGTCTCTGTTGTATTGGGAACAAGGTGCTCCAGGTCCGCCAGTCCAAAGGCCTTCTGATAAATAATTTTGTTGCTGCGGGAGATGGCAATCGAGCCACCCGGTGTTGCATTGTTCCAGTGGAATATTTCATCCAGGAGCCTCGTCGTATCACCAGATTGGGCATGCGCGAGGGGTTGGACTGCAAATAACAGGAGGAAGATAAGTGAGATGGATTTCATGACGAAAGTTAGTATTATTTGTATTTTCGCCCCGAAATTTTCAACCACCTGCCGACCATGAGCCAAAATCGCCCCATCTCAGCCTTCATCGAAAAAAATTATTTGCATTTCAACTCGGCTGCCCTCGTGGATGCCGCCAAAGCGTATAAAAAACACATCGCCGACGGCAAGAAAATGATGGTGACACTGGCAGGAGCCATGAGCACCGGGGAACTGGGAATCAGCTTCGCCGAGATGATCCGCCAAAACAAAGTTCATATTATTTCGTCGACAGGTGCCAACCTGGAAGAAGACATCATGAACCTGGTGGCCCATTCACATTATCGCAGGATTCCCAACTACCGCGACCTCACACCCGAACAGGAGTGGGACCTCCTCCAAAACCACCTGAACCGCGTAACCGACACGTGCATCCCGGAAGAAGAAGCATTCAGAAGACTGCAAAAGCATTTATTCAAAGTATGGAAAGATGCAGAGGACAAGGGCGAGCGATTGTTCCCCCACGAGTTCATGTTCCGGATGATCAACAGTGGTGACTTGAAACAATATTATGAGATCGACCCGAAGAATTCCTGGATGATTGCTGCCGCTGAGAAGAACATGCCGATGGTGGTGCCAGGCTGGGAAGACTCAACGATGGGCAACATATTCGCGTCCTATTGTGTCACCGGTGAATTGAAAGCGTCTACCATGAAGTCAGGCATTGAGTACATGGTATGGCTTGCAGAGTGGTACACAAAAAATTCCGGTAAGGACGGCATTGGTTTCTTCCAGATCGGTGGAGGCATTGCGGGCGACTTCCCGATTTGTGTTGTGCCCATGCTTCATCAGGATCTGGAGCGCGACGGAGTTCCCTATTGGAGTTACTTCTGCCAGATCAGCGACTCTACCACAAGTTATGGATCGTACTCCGGTGCGGTGCCGAATGAAAAGATCACCTGGGGCAAGCTCAGCATTGAGACACCCAAGTTTATTG
>JAYVEZ010000032.1:0-3538 GCA_043773645.1 Cytophagales bacterium | reverse complement strand
ATTGGCTACCACCGGATCGACTTCGTAGTCTTCTGCCGGTAGTGAATAGAGCATTTTCAAGAAACGCGAGCAGTAATCAAGGGAGTTGTCAGGATAATTGACAGGATGCCCCATTGCATTTTTGTATGCCCATGCTGCAAACGTGGGCATCTTTGCCAAGGATCTTACAATGCTCAGATAAACACCTTCAGCGGATCGGTTTGGATCCAGTGACTCGGGGTAAAAGGCCGTCTGTGCGCAAAACATTGACGCCAAAACGCCCATCGGGTGAGAGGTGGAGGGAAACCCGTCGAGGATCTTCCGGGTGTCCTCGTGAACCAATGTATGTGTCTTAATATCGTTTGAAAACTTATCAAGCTGGTCTTTCATTGGCAGCTCGCCGAAGATCAGAAGATAGGCGACTTCAAGAAAATTGGATTTTTCTGCAAGCTCCTCGATGGAATATCCCCGATAGCGAAGGATGCCCTTATCACCATCCAGGAAGGTGATGGCACTCTTGGTGGCTCCGGTATTCTTATAGCCAGGGTCGAGGGTGATGGCCCCGGTTTTTTCAAGGAGTTCGCCTATTTCGATGCCCACTTCATCTTCGGTACCTTCCATAATTGGCAATTCGTAGGTCTTGCCATCTATTATCAATTGTGCTGTCTTTGCCATGAGAATCTATTTTGCTCTAAAGTAAATCGGTGTTCTTGTAGTTGGAAGTCCTTTTGGGAATTTAATTGTTGCCCAATATCAGCGGCATACCGTCTTTGCCGGAGCCAATGATTACCACTTTTGAATTGGGTGATTTCGAGAGTTCCAGGGTCGATTCTATCCCTCTCATTTTCAATAGTTTATCTGATAAACTGTTGTTGATAATGTTATTGGCACGAGATTCACCTTCTGCTGCAATCCGCTTGCGTTCTGCCTCGCTCTTTTCCTTGTCGAGTCGGAACTGGTAAGCGAGGGCTTCTTGCTCTTGCTGGAGCTTATTCTCGATGGCTCCTTTTATTTGCTCAGGAAGTACGATGGAACGAATAAGAACCGCCGTGGCCGTAACGTTATTCAAGCTCAGGATCTTCTCAGTTTCGCGCTGAATAGCTGCCTCAACTTCTGCGCGTTTGGTGGAATAAATTTCTTCTGCGGTGAACCTACCCATTACCTGGCGGACCGTAGACCGCACTTCGGGGATAACCAGCACCTCTACATACGATTGAGTGAACTTCTGGTGAACATAACCAATCTTTTCCGGGATCGGAAAGTAGCGAACGGTGATGTCGACGTGGATGGAAAGACCATTCTTATCAAGAATATCCATATTCTCATCGGATGACATTTCATTGACCTTGTAAACATAAACGGTATTCCACGGGGCCTTCAAATGGGTGCCCTGATCGATGACATTGTCTTTGTCAAGACCGGTGGTGAAAGGGTAAAAAATCACCGCCCGCTCGTTGGATTGGATGGTGTAAAACAAGCTTGAGGAAATGGACATAAGCACAATAATGCCTATGACTCCAATGATAATGAGGGGTAATCTGCGGTTATTCATAATCGGGTTTGTTTGAAATTCAATGGTTTGGGTTAAAGAGTGTTCAAGTTAGTAATTCGGGGGGAGAATAGGCATTGGGGGTTGGGCACTGGGTATTGGGCATTGGGTACTGGTTATTGGAGGTTCGGTTGAGATTATTGCCAACGCGGTGATATTATTGCAATTGCTTTCCCCATGCCTCATGCCCAGTACCAAATACCTATTTTAGAGATTCTTCCTCGCGGGGTAGCCCCAACAATCTGCCAATGATGAGCATAGCATAGATATTGCCCCAGACTGCTTCAATGGTGCTGATGTTTCGAATGAGTTTGCTGGGTTCCAGCCCGGGGTCTACACCGCCCAACACGCAGAAGCTGAACGTTACGCATTCGGAGTAATTGGGTAAGCCGAGTTCTATGTCGGCTCCCAAGGTTCCCGGGCGTATGATGGTAAGCAAGTCATACAAACTTCCAAACGAGATGCCCACCATGAGAAAAACACAGGCTGCTCCCCAGAGTTTGGCGCTGCTCATAAGGCCCCCGGAGAATATGTCTCTAATCGCAAAGGAAATGACGATAACCTCAATAGGAAAAAGCAGGCAATGGATGGTGAGCAAGTAAGCCTGACGGTTGTAGACCGTGATGACATGGTAATAAGGAAATTCGACCAGTGTACCCGCTATGACAATAAATACTAGAACAATGAGTATCGTGGTAATAAGAGGCTTGTTCTGGGTAAAGTTGCGAAGCATGTCCCAGAGCAGAAAAGCATAGGTCGCCCCGAAAAACGAAAATATTGAAATGATAAATTTCGATACATCGCTTTTTGAATCAATAAGCAATGGCTCCGAGAGAAGCAGTCCAAAAACGACAATCAGGATTTGAATCACGACCACATTGCGGTAGTCTTTCGACTTTTCCTGCTGCAGTTCGCGCCCTGTCAATACCCGCAAAATTGAGAAGTTAGACATGGTCAGTAGCAGTGCAAGGTAGGTTTTTTCGAAATTAAATCACCGAAGTTTTTGGGAATGAAATGGAGGCAATTGTCTTGCAGAAGCCCATAAAGACAATCAGGTAGGAGGCGATGAGGAACCGATCCTCAAGCACCGGATGCATAAGATACCGGGTGAACACGGCTGCCATGGCCGCCATCATCAAGAGAGACCAAAGATCTTTGGAAATGGCAATGCCTTGACGACCACGGATAAACAATGCCACCACCGCCATCCCCGCAAAGATCCATGCATATGAATTGATCATTGAATTAACTCCGGCACGTAAGCCCAGAAGGTAATTTTTCACCAGCTCTTTCGCAGTCCAGGCTTCCGAATAGGCACGCACGGTAAATAGATACTCTTTCAAAATATCAAATCCGCCAACAACCCAAAGCGTGATGATAAGACCTGCCAAAGCAAACACCAATGCATGGGTAAGCTTTAGTTTGTTGCTCTTATAAACAGCAAACACGACCAGCAGAAAAAGTATGGCTGAATCCGGTCGCACGGGGATCGCAAGGCCGCATAAAATCATTCCTGCGGGTATAGAGACTTCACCAATAAAGCAAAGCCCGCCCAGCAACAACAATGCACAAACCATATCGGGAGAAGAATATCGGGCAGTTTGAACCAGGAATGGTGAAGCAGCCACGATTAAAGTAATGACAATGGCCACCGGATGATCGAATACCTTCATCATCCACCACCAAAGGATGCATCCCATGAGAAAATAGCTGAGGATAGAAGGAAAATAGGTTGCGGCTACCAGGTTGAAACCCCATGCATACAAAATCCGGGTCATCATGATATAGCCCGGCTTGATTTCATAGTATTTTAGAATCTCCTGGAAGGCAGCAGCATTTTGCATGCGCTCTGGCTGGACATTGGAAATGGCTTTAAAATCATGGGGCGGCAATAACCTGGCTGCCTCTCGGTAAATCAATGCGTGGGTTGAGTCCATCGGAACCTCCGGAGTGGATGCGGTGAGCGCCATGTAGGGAAACATATCCCAGTTGTAGGCAGGCTTTAGATAG
>JAYVEZ010000031.1:0-11462 GCA_043773645.1 Cytophagales bacterium | reverse complement strand
GTCCACGACAATAATCTCATAATCCTTAAAAGTCTGCTTTTGAATGCTCTTCAGGGTATTGAGAATCAGGTGCGCCCGATTGTAGGTGGGGATTATGATACTGAAAAACGGATTTGAGGTCATAAATTCATGGACCGCCTCAGTCAATCGAGTGGCGGCAAGGCTGCAAAACTACGGTTTGCTCAATCCTTTCCATGAACTAATTTATAATGCCATTATCTTGGAACCAGATGGACATCAAAGAAATCCCCATTTCCACAAAATTTTTCCTTTGCCAGCACCTCGCCCCGGTATAGGATGTCATATGAAAGTTGGTCGATAAACTCGTAGATGTGCTCCAAAGTATCGCCATTGCTGTTGAGGAGGAATGGGTGTAACGCCAGAATTACCCTGGGCCGCAAGGTTCGCAAAACACCCATGGCACCCCTCAGCGCCGACAATTCTGCGCCTTCCACATCAATCTTGATCATATCAATACGTGAAATACTGGAAGTCTCAACAAATGAATCCAATTGTATGGTTGGTATCCTTACGGCTTTCCGTTCCTTATCAGGGCGCTCCACCAGGCTATTGGCATTGCTTCCCGCCCAGGCATCCACAAGGAAATTTGCTTCGCCCGTCTTATCAGAGACTGCCATATTTATGCACAAGATAACTTCCGACAGACCATTAATTTTCACAATCCGATTGAGCGCTTGAAATGTTGATGGTGTTGGCTCGAACGCATAAACTTTTCCACCCGATTTGGCAATTTTGGCCGCAATGACTGAAATCAACCCTAAGTGAGCACCAATATCAACAAAGGTCATGCCTTCAACACCATGAGCTTTGATAAAATCCACATTCTCCTTTTCGTAGTCTGCCTCAAAGTACCGTGACCATTTTGCGGGGAAATAAATATCGCATCCATTGATTTCGCGTTTCACACCTTTGCCCAGGGTGATCACATCCCAGAGAAAATAAACGCTGTCCTTCATTGCTCGTAGCATCCTCAGTTGTTCAATTGGTGGATCTCATCGTACTCCGGCAGGATTTCCAGAATGGAAAATTGTTTGATGACCACCTCATTCAAGGCCTTGCCCAACTTGGGAATCAGTGCCCTGTCTGCATATACATCCGCCAAGCAGTTTGTCATCTCTTCGACTGCATTTTCTTTCGAGGTAAGCAACGCATGCTGCCCGTCGATGAGGTACTCGTCTACATCACCGATGCCATGACATGCCACAACCAATCTCTCCCGCAGACCCGCTTCTTTTATGATAACAGAACTCGAATCCAGAATGGATGGGTGGACCAAAACATCGCATGCAGAAAGGTAGTCCATGATATTGTCCTTGAATCCCAGCAGGAAAACAAACTCCACAAGGCCCGCCTCCATGATCCGCGCCTTCAACTTATCCATGTCTGGACCCTGTCCCAATAAAAGAAGTTTGACATCGAGTTTTTTTTCCCGCAACTTCTGGGCTATTTGTACGGCGTATTCAGGTCGCTTGGGGCCGACCATCCTACAAGCTGTAAGCAAAAGCAGCTGGCAGGGATATGAACTTCGAATTCGGTTGACCTCCGCCTCATCGGGATCCTTATACAACTTAAAGTTATACCCAAGTCGGATGACACGTATTTTATGAGAGGCTACCTTCTCCTTTTCAATCATGAAATTCTTGCAGTGTTGTGATACGACAATTATGTTCCTCGCCAACCGATATACAATTTTACATATCAGGATGAAATTTCTGTTTCCTGACAGGTGCGCCTCGTCAATGATATGGCGGCACGCAAATACTTTGGCTCCAATAAAGGGCTGAGTGAGAACGGCCGGGAGGGAGGCAGTTTCGAGGTGAGCGTAAACGATGGCAGGTCTGTACTTTCTGCAAAACATGAAAAGGTGCCATGTATGGCGAAGGATGTAAAGCAAGGGGCTCTTTTTTAAAATGGAATAAATGTGAATCTCCACGCCCATCTTTTCACAGTGTTCATGATACGGTCCCCATTCCGCCTGGGTCAGTAATAAAACACGGTGTCCCTGTTTCACAAAAGCCTCCATCAGCGATTCGGTGTCGCGCGATCGCGCATTGAATGGGGTATAGAACAAAAGGTTCATTTATCTACAATGGCACGTGCAGGAGAACCAACGAGAACACTGTTTGCTGGAAAGCTTTCGTTGACTATGGCATGCGCACCCACCACCGTATTTTCCCCCAGTTCAACACCTTTTAGAATGGTGGCCTTGGAGCCCACCCAGACATTTTTTTGAATGACTATTTTAGCTGTTTCATACCCAGAGTCCCTGATCAAAATATTTTTTCCATATTGATGATTTTGATCCCGGATGACAACCATTTCGCCAATCGAACAGTTTGGCATGATTTCAATGTGATCGTGCGCCACAATCATTGAATTCATTCCTATATAGCTTTCCTTAATTTTCAAAGTGGCGCCAGCCTCCGCTTTCAAAAACACACCCCTTGCCATAAAAGTATTTTTTATTTCAAAGTTTGACCCATCGCATGCAATGAGCTCAACACCGGCAGAAAGGTGTGAAGAAAAGTCAATCCGAAGAGCGGGGTATTTCATGCGATGGTGCAGAATCCTCAAGAAGGATAGCACTTGATTCGCTTTTTCAAACATGAATCGATATGTTTTTTTTATGAAAATCATCTATTCCGCTGTCAGGATTTCATGGGGATGTGAAGCATCATGCTCCGCAAGAATCCAAAGGCTCTTCTCTACTGTATCAACATAGGATGGCACTTCATGGGCAAGTTGCTTGCCAATCAATGTTTCTTTAATTCCACCCAATTTACCCCTGAGGCTCTTTATTGATTTTGAAAACGTGAATGCATTCCCTTTCGGCAAATAGATTTTATTGACACGGTCTCTCTCCTGCTCAATGGCCTCGTAGAACTTAACAGAGTTGCTATCAGGTCCCACAATATTTACAAAACCGAGTCCTGTGTAATAAGCGATTCCGGCCTTGAGTGAGGAAACCCTCATGGAATACTCCATATCGATGATTTTGAACAAAGGATTGAAAAGGCCCATGTATGCCAATGATTTTCGTCGGATCATCAGGCTCAACCCGCAAAAAAGAAATGGCTTCTTCGTGCTGACCCAGTCCCTATAACCATTTATGTACTGACTGGGGAGGAATGTTGATTTGGGGAGCGCCCGGCTAAAACCAAATCCATCAAAACCCAGGACATCCACTTTAGGATGGTTCAACATGAAAGCCCTGCACCGCCCGATGGCTGGATAGTGATAAACATCGTCGTCTGTTATTATTTTAATCAATTCTCCGCGAGCCATAAGCATGGCCTTGTTGGTTCCATGCGACTCACCGAAGTCCTTTTCAGAAATAAACTGGTGGATTTTCCCCTCCTCTTTTAATCTTCCCAAATATTCTTTCGTCCCGTCTGTAGATCCACCATCAACGATGACAATCTCCTCATCTGACTGACATGCCGCAACGAGGAGGGGAAGGGTAACCCTTAGGTATTCAACTTTATTGAAAGTTGTAAGGACGTAGGATAGAGCAACGGATTCATTCATAGGACTATGCATATCCGAGTTGCCTTGCAAACGCTATCATCTTTTCTCTTTTCCGAACTTTGATGGGCCGGGCAGGGATGCCGGCATAGATGGTCCAAGGCTCAGTGTCCTTGGTAACCAAAGAACATGCACCAATAACGGTGCCTTCTGCGATAACGACCCCCGGCATGATGACAGCATTGGTGCCGATCCCAGCAAAGCGCTTGATGTGAATCGTTGAGTATCTCACGGTATCCCGGAATTCATCGGGTACGGTCACACTGGTGAACCCGTCTCCCAGGAAATTGTCACTCCCGGCGATAATCCTGCTTCCTGCGGCGATGGTGGAAAAATGCTCCACAATAAGTTTGCTCTTACCTCCGCCAATCACGGTGGTGAAAGGTCCCATGTGAACATAGTCTCCTACTTCAGCAGCCGTGGTTATATAAACACCCGAGTCAATGGCCACATGATTTCCAATACTGACAAGTTGCGGCCTCCTGATCTCAACATTCGCACTGATGAACACGTCCTGTCCGTGGTTTTTAAGAAGGCTATAATCATATTGAGTTGAGGGCGACATGGTATGAATTTCTAATAAGGGTAGATGGACTTGTAGTAATGAATCGTGCTCTCGATTCCTTCTTCCATCGGTGTAAACGAAAAGTCCTTGAATATTTTGCGGAACCTGACATCATCCATCACTTTTTTAGGCGCACCGTCCGGCATGGAATGATTCCAGCGAATGGCAAATCTGTTCCCAAAATGACCATTGATGATGTGTACCAGCTCACGCACACTCAATCCAAAATTTTGCGCAATGTTGACAGGTTCTGAAAGTCCCGGAATATTGACATTCTTGACGATCATTGCAATGATCCGGGCAAAATCCGCGGCATACAGCCACTCGCGGATGGCGACTCCCGTTCCCCATATTTCTATTTCAGTTTGGTTCAGCTCTTCGGCCTTCACAAATTTTGATATCAAGGCAGTCAGCGCATGTGCTTTGTTCGGGTCGCTGGAGTCAAATGGGCCATACATATTGGGGACAAGCAAATAAATGCTTCGGACTCCGTGTTGCATAGCAAAGCTTTCACCCACCGACCATAAGTGCCGTCGGGTGGATCCATACGACAGCACAGATCGATGCAGGTGACCATCCCACCATGCATCCTCCTGGAATGTATCTGCCTTTGCAGGATAGGCGCAATTTGCAATGGGGTTGATGATGACTGCCGACGGTTGTACCGCAGCTACTGCTTCGTACAAATTCAGCATCATGCGACTATTGTCCACCATCACGGTGGCCGCATTTTCAGTCACATAATTCAAACTGCCGACATGGGCAGCACAGTTAATAATAAAGGAGGGTCTTGTTCTGACGAGCAGCGCCTTGGTCTGCTCTAGGTCCCGTAAGTCCGTATCGCCCTGAAGGCGTGAGCCAACAAAATCCAATCTCTCTTTCTTGAATTCCCCAACAACATTGCGTCCGACAAAACCACTTGCTCCCAGTAAAAGTATCTTTGCATTCATATGGATCTGTCTTACTGATTAATCACCATCCCTTACCGATTGTCTCAACAATAAAATTTGCTTTCTCCATGTTGATATCGTCGTGGATAGGAATATGAATTTGTGTTTCATCAAATTTTTCCTGCTCCGGTAAATGGACCTTGCGTCCAAAAACGCTGTTCCTGTCAATGCGCTGGTGCACCACGGATGTTGTAATTCCTGCGTTTTTTAAAGCCCGTATAAACCTGATCCGATCATGTACATGAAAGCCAAAAAGCCACCAGGCACTGCTTCGATCGGGCTTAGACTGCCATAACTCCACCCCGGCAATCTTGGCCAGTTTTTCCCTGTAAAACTCGGCAATTGCCCTTCGGTTATTCAATCTTTCCTTAAAACCAATCAGGTTCGCCAATCCCAGTGCCGCACCAAAATTATTCAAGTGATACTTATATCCTATTTCTTTAAGATCATACTGGCGCTCGCCCAACTCTCCTGCCGGTGCCTGATGTCGATCTATCCCAAACCATCGTTTGGCCATGGCTTTGCGGTAATGGGCCTGATCCAATGCACACAAAGCTCCTCCGTCACCCGTGGTCACATGCTTAATGGCCTGAAAGGAGAAACAGGTAAACGGCGAGATTGAGCCCACCGGCCGGTCATGATAGGTTGCACCAAGCGCATGGGCCCCATCTTCTATCACTTGTATACTTCGTTCCCTGGCAAGGGTATTGATTTCATCCAGGTCGCAAGGGTACCCACCCCAATGAACCACCAAAATGGCTTTCGTTCTTGGCGTAAGACAGGCACGCACTGAAGCAACTGAAATATTTCCGGTTTGATACTCAATGTCCGCAAAAACAGGAATCGCCTTTTGTTGAAGGATGACGAGGCCGGTGGCGATAAAGGTCTGGGCTGGAAGAATTACTTCATCTCCGTCGCCAACGCCCGCCAAAACAAGAGCCAGGTGAAGGGCTGATGTTCCCGAATTAACTGCAACACAATTTCTAACACCAAGGTAATTTTCCAGCTCTTCTTCAAATTGTACCACGGTTTTTCCTTCACTGAGAAAGGTTGTGCGGAGCACCTCGTTGACCCTTTCAGGGGCCGAGGGGTGTATGTAGGTATGGTGGAGAGGAATGATCATCCTGCTTTTTGGTTGTGCCACTGCATCAATGGCAACAATAAGAAGTTTTCAAATTGAGTGGTCATTTCACCGCGTGCAAGGCATCGTGCATCCATGGGGTCGGTTAACGAACAGTGCAGGGTGTTAAGTACCAAGTGATGAAATTCATAAGGCGACTGGGTATACAATCCAAGGATGAAGGAATATTCGCCTGCCTTCAGAAAATTTGCCGGGATCTTCACTTTGCTTTTATAAACCCCCTTGTCCTTCTTTTGCGAACCATCCCAGTCCACTGCCGTATCACCAGACCAGAATAACTTGACACCATTATAATTGATAACCTCAATACTCGGAGTGACCTTCACCCCCCGCATGTTTTCCCAAAAGATCTCTACAAAAAAATCTTCACATGTCAGAAGTTGATTCGACACCTGGCCTTCGGCATTTAACAATTTCGCCTCCGTCATACGGGCTGCCTTATCGACATTGACCTGCTCATTAAATATTTCGTGTCCGGTTTTGGCATAAATATTACCCATCAAATACTTATGAATCCCTTCGGCCACTTGCAACTTCTCGGTGGTTGCGCCATTCTCAATGAAAACCACTTTTGAACAGAGAGACTGAATGGCGGTCATGCTGTGGCTAACAAATAGAATTGTTCTGCCACCTTTGCTGATGTCGTCCATCTTCCCAAGGCATTTTCTTTGAAAGTCAGCATCACCGACGGCGAGCACTTCATCAATGATTAAGATTTCAGGCTCCAGGAATGCAGCGACAGAAAAAGCCAGGCGCAATTGCATGCCGGTGCTGTAATGCTTGAGTGGGGTGTCAAGAAATTTTTCTGTGCCGGCGAAGTCAACAATGGAGTCAAAGTGCTTGAGAATTTCGATCCGCCTCATTCCCAATATGGAGCCATTCAAGAAAATATTTTCCCGGCCGGTCAGTTCAGGATGAAACCCGGTGCCCACTTCAAGCAAACTGGCGATTCTCCCGCGGCTGACAATTTTACCGGTAGTGGGTGGTGTAATTTTGGAAAGTATCTTGAGCAGGGTAGATTTCCCTGCGCCATTTTTGCCAACGATGCCGATGGATTCTCCCGGCAACACATCGAAACTAACATCCTTCAAGGCCCAAAAATCTTCCCTTGCAGGACCAGGAGAAAGAATGTTGGTGATCCTGTCACGAAAATTCAGGTATGCTTCCCTGTGCTGAAGGGTGAAGCGTTTCGAAATATTTCTTATTTCCAGGATGGGCTTCATGCCAAGTCAGCGAAATATATTTCCGTTTTCTTAAAATACAGCAAGCCAATGAAAAATAAGATAATTCCCGATAGGATGCTGATGCCAACGGATGTTGGATGGGTCACACCTCCCACAATGGGTGCCCGGAAAATCTCAATGGCCGCATACATGGGGTTTAGGGAAAGCAGTAACTGCATCCATTTGTTCTGAAGCGCCGTCACCGGATAGATCACCGGGGTAACAAACAATAAGGCCTGGACGATGAAAGGAATGACATAACGAAAGTCTCTGTACTTGATATTGAGTGCTGCCAGCCAACAACCTGGCCCAAAAGTGGCCAGGCAGGTAAGAAAAACTCCCAATGGCCAATAAAGTAGCATTAAAACATAATTCACTGGCTGACGGTACCAAATCAGCAAACCGATCAATACCAGAAAGGCAAAACAGAAATCCAGCAAGGAAGAAAGGATGGAACTTACCGGAATAATCAGGCGTGGAAAATATATTTTCTTGATAATATTAGAATTGGTAACCATGCTGTTGCCCGCGTTGGTGATGCCCGTGGAGAATAGATTCCACAAGACCAGGCCCGAGAAGACAAACAAAGGATACGGAATGCCAAGGGTTTCGATGTGAAGTGGTCTGCCAAAGAAGAAGGTGAATATCAACATCATCAACAAAGGTTGTAAGATGGCCCACACGATGCCGAGTACCGTTTGTTTGTACTTAACTTTCACATCCCGCCACGTAAAAAAATAGAATAGCTCACGATATTGCCAAAGTTCGCGCAGGTTGAGCGAAAACCTCCCCGGTGGGGCGATAACAAATTCATCAGCAACTTTCATGTGTGGAGTACCAAAATTAGAGAAAAGCCTTCAAACCCCTAACCTTTCCATGGTGGGTGCGGGAATAATCGTATAATCAAAGCGATATTTGTCATTCATGAAGCTCTTGTTTCTGTTCCCATATCCACTGAATGAGTCGGCCTCTCAGCGATTTCGCTTCGAACAGTATTTTATTGTTCTCCAGGGAAATGGATTCAGTATTGACACCCAATCGTTCTGGAGCGAGGCGGCTTGGAAAATTCTTTACCAGCCGGGGAAGATATGGCTTAAGCTAATTCATTTCGTTGCAGGATACGGACGGAGATTTCTGTTGTTGTTGAGGGTGCATACCTGTTCATTTGTGTTTATTCACCGTGAGTGCACTCCGGTTGGCCCACCTGTTTTTGAATGGGTCATTGCAAAATTGTTTCGCAAGAAAATTATTTATGATTTTGATGATGCCATTTGGCTGCCCAATACCTCGATTGAAAACAAGTTTGTGGCTGCCTTCAAATGTCATGGCAAGGTAAAATTCATTTGCCGATGGAGTTACAAGGTAAGTTGCGGTAATCATTACCTGGCAGACTATGCAAAAGAGTTTAACACCCATACCATAGTCAATCCAACGACCGTAGACACTGAGAAACTTCACAACCCCGTGGGGTATCCTTCTGCCACTGACCCTGCCCATGTAGCGATCGGATGGACCGGTTCA
This sequence comes from Cytophagales bacterium, assembly GCA_043773645.1. Lineage (GTDB taxonomy): Bacteria > Bacteroidota > Bacteroidia > Cytophagales > Cyclobacteriaceae > ELB16-189. Next base: position 2,516 of record JAYVEZ010000031.1, on the reverse strand, counting down.
CACTCTACCCTCAATTACCTTACGCCTTTACTTCCCATCATTGATTCGCTTTCAAAAAGATACCCGCAACTCCGGCTCTTGGTGATCGCTGACAAGAATCCTGGCTTTTTCTTAGAGTGCTTGCAATTCATTCAATGGAGTAAGGAAAATGAAATTGGGGACTTGATGAAAATAGACATTGGGATCATGCCCCTGACCGATAATGAATGGGGGAAAGGAAAATGCGGATTCAAGGCCATTCAATATATGAGTTTAAAGAAACCGGCACTTGTTTCCCCTGTCGGTGTTAATTCTGAAATTGTTGATCACGGCACCAATGGGTTTGTCTGCAAGACTTTAGAAGATTGGTCCAACTTCCTTGACTACCTAATTCTGCGCCCTGATGAATGCCTGGCGATGGGGGAAAAGGGCAGAGAAAAAGTAATTAGAAGTTATTCAGTAACCTCAAATGCTTCCACTTTTTTAGCCTTATTTGAATAATCCAACATGATGATCAATGCAAGAAAGTAGTACGGAAGCAATGGGATTTTATAACGTGTAAGGGTACCAAAATTAAATGTGGAGATTCCCACAGCAAACGCAAATGTTAGGGAAAACGTCAAACAGAAGAGAACATTTGCGTTACCCCCCAATGAGAAAATATATCTGAAACTCTTGAAGAAAACGTACAGGGAAAAAACAAGCAAAAACAAACTTTCCAGGGCAGAGATCAACATTAAGGGATTTCTGACTTCCCACAAATAAGGCCGGAAGAGGGCGACATTAATAGCCGCAGGGGCTGCGGCCAGCATCCCAACGGGTGTCCAGTCACTGACATCAATTGTGTAGCCGGAACCGGCCTCCCGACCGGACCAAAACCGAATGTCGTAAGCAGTGATTTGTGCAGTTTTACCGATGCTATCAATGGAGTATTTGGCGTCATTTTCGCCAACTTTCATGACGGCATAATATCCAGAAATGAAAACGATCGCTATGGCAAAAGGGACAATCATTACTTTTAAGAGTGAGGAACGAATGGAGACAAAATTGAATGCCATAATCCAGATAATGACCGCCGGAAGATAGGCTTGCAAGACAAAGATCTTTACCCGGTAGATGACAAACAGGGAAGTCACCAACATCACGATTCCCCAGAAAGAAATTTGACGCTCAACGAATAGCCGATAGATGCAATATGTACAAATGCCCAAGCAACTTATGATCAAAGTGTCCTTCAGAAGTCCGCTGCCCCAGAAAAATACAGAAGGAATAAAGAATGTAGCCACTGCAATGCCAAGGTGCTTATCCGGATATTGCTTATAGTATGTAAGAAACAGCATCCACATACCAATGAAACTTACCACCGAAAATAAAACCGCAGTAGCGGAATAGGCGGAAAATGTTATCAAGTCGAATATAGCAGCAATACGGATAACAAAATAAGAACTTGGATCCCTAAAAAAATAAATTTTGGATGCGTACTCGTGTACCCCGCTGCTGCTTGCACCATCGGAGAACAGGAGCCTGAATCCCTTCACCGGTGACTCCATGAATGCCTCCCAAACAAAACGGCTTCCAATCGTATGATAATTGAAAGTGTCTCCTCCCCCATAATAAAACTGATAAATAAATCCCAAAGCGAGAGCCCCTATAATGCGTACGGTCAGCGCCGGGAAGAAATATCGACGATTGATGGTGTCAGTTACATAGGGACGAACAAGATAAGCTCCCACATAAACCAGGAAGATAATGATCGGCGTGACAATGAAATCTCTTTCTTCCAATGGAAATAATTAAGGCGAGGCAGCAAAATCGTGATAGACCTGACGGAGCCCTAATTCCAAAGGCGTTATATGCCGCCATCCCATTTCATGAAGCCTGGACACATCCATCAACTTCCTCGGCGTACCATCCGGCTTCGTCACATCAAATTCAATGCGCCCTGCATATCCCACCACCCTGGCAATCAATTCCGCCAATTCCTTAATTGACAAATCCGAACCCGTACCCACATTAATAAATCCAGACGCATCAAACCTATCCATCAAAAATAAACTCGCCTCCGCCAGATCATCCACATACATAAATTCACGCAGCGGTTTCCCTGAACCCCATACTGCTACGGATGGCGCTTTGGCCACCTTGGCCTCATGAAATTTGCGCAGCAAAGCGGGTATCACATGCGAAGTTTCTAAGTTATAATTGTCATTTGGACCATACAGGTTAGTCGGCATCGCCGAAATAAAATTGCAACCGTATTGGCTCCGGTATGCATCGCACATTTTAATTCCGGCAATCTTGGCAATGGCATATGGTTCGTTGGTGGGTTCAAGCAAGCCCGTGAGCAAAGACTCTTCTCTTAACGGCTGAGGTGCCATCTTCGGATAAATACACGAACTGCCGAGAAAAAGCAGCTTCTTCACACCTGTTTTGTACGAGTGATGGATTACGTTATTTTGAATCATCAGGTTCTCGTACAGAAAATCGGCTCGAAAGGTATTGTTCGCCACAATTCCACCTACTTTCGCTGCTGCCAG
>JAYVEZ010000030.1:0-3396 GCA_043773645.1 Cytophagales bacterium | reverse complement strand
CGCTGTACAAACTCATCCAGGAAGGATGCGAAGTAACTCCACTCCAATCCCAGTTCGGTTTTCCCTATGAGGAGCTGGCCGATGGGTTGATCCTCTTGTGATATGGGGAATATGGGGTAGGCGAAGCCCGCTTTGCGCAATTGGTAAGAGGCGTCTTTTAAGGTGTCGGCCACCTTGATGAAGTCGGTTGAAATGGTGCCGAGGTACTTCCCGTCGAGTTCTGGATCGTTAGTCATATTATTTGACCGCTAAAATAAATTTAAAAATCTAATTACTATTGCTCCATCCAAAAGTAGACCCTTGTCGTTGATTCCAACAAAACCCCTTTCCAGATGAATCGATCAACTTTCCTCCAGAAGTCATTGGTTGGCAGCTCTGCACTGCTATTACCCTCCTTCATGGTGCGTGGACAGCAGGAGCCCGCCAAGCCAGCGCCCTTCAAAATTGAAATTGTCCAGGAGTTTGTGCGGGTATCGCATGGAAACTTTCAACGCGTTAAGGAGATGCTGGAGAATGATCATTTACTCCTCCATGTTTCATACGACTGGGGAGGCGGAGACTTCGAATCCGGCATCGAAGCAGCGGGGCATGTGGGCAACAAGGAAATTGCAAACTACTTATTGGGAAAAGGCGCTCGTTACAATGTTTACCTCGCTTGCATGCTTGGGCATATCGACACCGTGAAAAACATTTTGACATTCAACCCCGGACTTCTCAATTCAAAAGGTCCACATGGCTTCACGATGTTGCACCACGCAAGGAAAGGTGGGGAGGATGCGAAGGCTGTGGAAGCCTATTTAATTTCATTGGGTGCAAAAGAGACCAGGATAGATTTTTACGCTAAGGTCTAGGGCGCATTTTTCTTTCATGTTCAGACTTCCAACAATCCAAGATTGAACTGCCCGGGGGTGGCACATTAATTTCTTGACCTTTATTGCCCTGAAAGTATTGTAAATTGAAGGACAAGAAGACTCCAATAATTTAAGCCCGGACCATGCACAACACGGATGACTCCTTGTTTCCCTATTCAGTCCTTACAGAAGCACAGGCTTATGAGAATCTGCAAAGCTCCAGGGATGGGATAACCGCCGAAGAGGCTGACAAACGCAGGGCCATCAATGGACGCAATGAATTATTGAGCACACAACAAGTAGGAATGGTGCGGGAATTCCTGGGTCATTTTAAAAGTCCACTCGTCATTATTTTACTTTTTGCATCGGCGGTATCCTTTGCGATAGGAGATATCACAAACGCCGTGATTATTTCTTGCATCGTCGTGATCAGCGCCGTGCTGGATTTTTTTGAAGAGAAAGGCGCCCACAACGCAGCTAAGAAACTCAGAGATACTGTCAAGAACAAAGTACTGGTAATGAGAGGTGGCAAGCAGGATGAAATTAATTCTGAGGACCTCTGTCCGGGGGATATCATTTTGTTGAATGCCGGTAAGATTGTCCCGGCCGATGGAAGGGTGACCGAAGCGAAAGACTTCTTCGTGAATCAATCCTCGCTTACTGGGGAATCGTTTCCCAAAGAAAAGAGCAGTGGAGCCCTCGCTGCATTACCCAAAGCCCTGGATGCAATGGACAACATGGTGCTGATGGGCACCAACGTGGTATCAGGCTCGGCCACGGTCCTTGTCGTGAAGACGGGTATGCACACCCAGTTTGGCAAGATTGCCTCGCGCCTCACGCAACCCGATGAGGAGACAAGTTTCAGTCACGGCGTTCGTCAATTTGGTTACCTCGTCATGCGGGTGACGATCCTTCTGGTCATGTTTATTTTTGTCATCAACGGCGTATTCAAACACAATTGGCTCGAGGCTTTCATGTTTGCCATGGCCGTTGCCGTCGGACTCACCCCCGAATTGCTGACGATGATCATGTCGGTGAGCATGGCCCGAGGTTCACAGCAGATGGCAAAGCGCGGTGCGATTGTCAAGCGGCTTACGTCCATTCCAAACTTTGGAAGTATGGATGTGTTATGCACCGATAAGACAGGCACACTCACCCAGGATAAAATCTCAGTCGTGAAATGCACCGACCTGGATGGACAGCCGGACGCAACGGTGAAAGAGTTCGCCTACTTAAATAGTTTTTACCAATCGGGCATGAAAAACCCATTGGATGATGCCATGCTCGTGTTCAAAGATGTGGACGTAAGTCAATTTAATAAACTTGACGAGGTGCCCTTTGATTTTTTCAGGAAGAAAATGAGTGTAGTGGTGAACCGCGGTGACTTGCATATCATTATCACCAAGGGGGCGCCGGAGGAAATACTGAAGTCGTGCCGCCCGCTGAGTGAAGAAGATCTTAAAAAATTTAATTATCAGTACACCGCCCTGAGTCAGGATGGCTTTAAGGTGGTGGCCATAGCCACGAGGGAGGGTGTCACACAGACGACCCACTATACCAAAGATGCTGAGCACGACCTCCAATTTCGTGGATTCGTTTCCTTCCTGGATCCTCCAAAAGAAGAAGCAGCCGAGGCCATTCAGTCGCTGATCAAGGTTGGGATCGAAGTAAAGATCATCACCGGCGACAACCACCTGGTGGCGCAAAAGATAGCGGCCACCATCGGCTTGCCTGTGAAAGGTGTGATGCAAGGGGAGGAGATGGATCACCTCACAGATGATGCCTTGCAAGTAAGGGCTGAGCAGACAACCATCTTCGCGCGTTTTTCCCCCGATCAGAAGAACCGGGTTTTGCATGCCATCAAGGCGCGACATACCGTAGGATACATGGGCGATGGTATTAATGACGCACCGTCCCTAAAGATGGCGGATGTTGGTATTTCTGTCAACAACGCGACCGATGTGGCAAAGGAATCTGCGGACATCATCCTTACGGACAAAAGTTTGCTGATCCTGAAAGATGGTGTGTTGGAAGGACGCAAGACGTTTGCCAACACGGTGAAGTACATTCAGATGGGACTGAGTTCCAATTTTGGGAATATGTTTTCCATGGCGGCAGCAGCAGTCTTCCTACCGTTCCTGCCCATGTTGCCGACACAAATTCTGCTGAACAATTTCATCTATGACTTTTCCCAGGTGACGATTCCTTCTGACAAAGTGGACGAGTCTTTCATTTTATCACCAAAAAAGTGGAACCTTAAATTTTTGAAAAGTTTTATGATCACGTTTGGGATTATCAGCTCCGTATTTGACCTGATCACCTTCTACCTTTTTTATCACGTGTTTCACACCACGGAATCCCAGTTCCAGACGGCCTGGTTTCTGGAATCATTGACCACGCAGACACTGGTGATTCATCTCATCAGGACGCAGAAAATCCCATTTATTCAGAGCACGGCAAGCAAACCTGTGATCATCAGCACCCTGCTCTGTGTAGTCATTGGATGGTGGGTACCATATTCTCCTTTTAATGGATACTTTAAATT
>JAYVEZ010000029.1:0-3166 GCA_043773645.1 Cytophagales bacterium | reverse complement strand
GGTTAAGTGCATTTTTTGCCCAAATTCAGTATTGAAATCCTTGTAAGTGGAATTTTTCACAGATTACTTCTCCATGCCAAGCAAATTGAATCAGTCCTTTCTGATGATGCATTTAATCTGTGAAAATCTGTGTAATCTGTGGCGACCTTCTTTTACCATGCCCCGGCCTTAAAGAAAAGCCATACTCAGAATCCCCGCCAACATAATGATTTTGCAAAACTGGCTGAGCTGATAAAAATCCCTCTTGGTGTCTGCACGCACCAGCCATCCAACAGCAGCTACCAAAGGCAGAAATAGAAAAAAACCAAAAAACAGGATCGGCAAGGGCGCTACCCAAACATGAAGTACAATGACCGTCAAAGAAAAAATTGCCACCAAAAAATAAATGAAGGATTTCGTTTTACGCATGCCCCATACAATGGGCAGTGTCCTGCATCCGAAAGTGTCATCTCCTTTGAGGTCTTCCAGATCCTTAATAATTTCACGCACCAGCGTTATAAAAAAAGCAAAAAGCGCGTAGATCACAGTGAGTACCCCCACGGGAGGATAGAGCAAGTTGATAATAAAAATCGAGAGGCCTGTGAGCAGCGCTACTGTAAAATTTCCAATGAAGGGCCGTCGTTTGAGTGCATTGGAATACAGCCACAATAGGAAAGCGCACAAAAAATTGACCACTCCTATCCTCCAATCAAGCATCAAGCCGATGGCCACGCCGGTAACAGAAAGCAGTGTGTGAAAAAGGAGCGCATACCGGCGGGTGATCTCCTTGCCAATGACAACCCTTTCAGGCTTGTTGATTAAATCAATCTTCACATCATAGTAGTCATTAATTGCATAGCCAGCCGCAGCGATAAGCACCGTGGAGGTGGCCAGCAGGAGCAGCCGGATGTCAAGAATTTTGTCGGAAGAAATAAGGAAAACAGCGGTAAAGTATTGGGCCAACCCAATGATGATAAGGTTCCAGAAGCGCGTCAGTCGCAGAATGGTTTGAAATGGCAAGAGCCGCATGGTGAGAAACTACTTAAAATCTAATTGTTTTCTAAGCTCATTGGCTCAACACAGCCACAAGGGCGCGGTTTATTCTTCGAAGAAGCACACCGTGCCGCCCACCCAGGTCTTGTCCTTGTTGTATTTGACGCCGATCATTTCACCCCGGCTCAGCCGCGCGAGGTTTGTGACCAACTCAGGGCGCGCCACTCCTTCTTCCCAAAGGTACAGCAACCTCACTTCTGCTTTGACCAACCCATCCGGTGCCCGCACCACTGGTTCGTAATGAACTTTCCGCTGAAGCATGAAGTTTTTTCTGTCTACTTCGGGAATATGATCAATATCCTCGCGGGTCACATTAAAAATAACTCCAGCGCCCGAAAACGAGAACAAAGGTTTCAAAACATAATTCTCCAAATCTCGGGGAAACTCAACATAGTCAGAGAGGAATTTGCACTCCGGTACCGCGCTGCCTGACAGGAAAGGCATGGTGTACTTGCTGATGTAAAAAAACCAGTTAGGGTGACCCGCCCACTCAACATCTACATCTTCCGTCATGTGAAAATTTGTCACCAGGTCCTTGCGCTGCAGCAACTCATCAAAGATCACCCGGTTGTAGATCCGGTATATAGGAATCTCCTTCCCGTCCTTCTTATAAAATAGTGAACGACCCCTGATCACCACATCACCAATGTGCACCAATGGGGTGCCCAACATCTGCTGCGTTATCAAAAAATCGATTGTGGTATTCTGCTTTAACGGATCAATTTCCAGGAGTACCACATTTTCCGCTTCATGTTTTCCGACAATGGCGCGTCTCAACTGTTTCCAATACGCCTCAGATGTTTTACCAAAATGGAAATGCCATTTTTCAGGAATGTGATAGTGCTCACGGAATTTGTTACCCAGGAAATCCTGATAACCAAAAAGTGAAGGAAACCCCTGCATCTCAATGAGGCGGGGAACTATTTCGGAGTTCCCTTCTGTGCAAAGGGCAAAGTCAAGGGCGAGGAAAAGCGTATGGTCTGTTTCGTTTGGCACATGAAGTGCGGATGGCAAGGCGGCATCCATGGACTTCCGAAAATCAGGCCGTACGATAAAGTCCACAATCTCCTCAGCTGACGCAATTAATTTCTTCTTGAAGTCCCGACCAATAAACAATGGTGTCTCCGCCACGCGGAATGGTATTGTGTGGTGATAGATGGTATTCAGGTCCTCCAGAAAATGTTGATACTTTCCCTCAGTAAATTGCTGATTGAAATGTCGGCGGGCTTCTGGCATCATGACGGTACGGGGCTTAATCGGTGCCGGAGGCCAGTCATGAGGAAACGGGGAACGACCGTTTCATTCGTCAGCATGATCTTATCGGGATCATTCAGGTGATCCAGCATTTCCCAATACTTCTTTTCGCCGTGCTTGTCAATCACCAACTCCTTTTTGTCTTCCCGCAGCAGGTACATGCGCATGCCCAGGGCGTCAGCCTCCGGGTGGAATTGTGTGCCCATGAAGGCCTCATCAAAACGGATGGCCATGATTGCCCTCTCCAAATCAACGTGAGGCCTTAACTTCTCAACGCACAAGATCGACCCGCCCCCCCCTTTAATTTTCTCCTCGTCCGCCTGGGTGATTTGATAGTCACGTGAATCTACTGCCCAAAACGGATCCCCCAATGATCGTAAGATGGGATCATGATGCCCTTCTGCAGTTTTATGTATTGGCATCACCCCAAACGATGTTGACTTCCGTTTGGAAACAAGCCCATAACCATAGTAGCGGCAGAAGACCTGAAAGGAATGACAGATCAGCAAGACATGTTTTTTCTGATGGGGTGTTTTTGTATTGTGCTCCCGGATGGCATCCATCAACCCGAAATACTTATGCTCCCAATATGATCCTGCGCTGTCCAGCGGACTTCCTGGACCACCGCTGGAGATGTAGGCATCATATTCCAATCCTGGCACTTCTGACTTCAGCCGAACATCAAACACATCGTATTTGACTAGCATGTGAAAATCCGCTTCCAGCTCTTCAATGAGTTGACGGATGTTCCGCATGCCTTCATTGGGAACCCCTTCATAAAGGTCCAGTATGGCTATTCGGATATGGGCTTCTCCAGACAAGGCTAACGATCAATTCTTCCTTACAACAATATATCCACTCCTTAAATTCATCAAACCCC
>JAYVEZ010000028.1:0-15329 GCA_043773645.1 Cytophagales bacterium | reverse complement strand
TTCCGGTTTGAATCTGGTGGTCGAACAACAGTCCATTTGCAGATCAAATAACTTGTCAGAATACTTAAACGCAAAGATCGTGAAGGCGAGCCACTGCGGTTGAATGAACTTTTTTTCAGTGAGGTGGTTTTCCTAAATAATCTCCGGTAAACTATCTTTAGCACATGACGGAACAATTGATCGTATTCGTACTCCTCCTCTTTGGTGTCTCCCTGCTTTCCGTAGTGGCCGACAAAACCAAGATATCATACCCCATCTTGTTGGTTTTAGCCGGCCTGGTGATATGGCTCATTCCGGGAATGCCCATTCTTGAAATGGACCCCGATGTGGTCTTTTTTATTTTTCTCCCCCCCCTGCTCTATTCTGCTGCCTGGCAAACTTCCTGGAATGACTTCTGGAAATGGAAAAGGTCCATTTTCCTCCTTGCTTTTGGTCTTGTGATCTTCACCTCCACCGTGGTCGCATTTGTCTCGATCCACCTCATTCCTGGTTTCACCCTTGCTTTGGGATTCTTGCTCGGAGGAATTATTTCACCGCCGGATGCCGTGGCAGCCACGTCTGTGATGTAGGGCCTTGTTGTTCCAAAACGCCTTTCGGTTATTCTGGAGGGTGAGAGTCTCATCAACGATGCTTCCAGCTTAATTATCTATCGATTTGCGATCGCGGCGATTTTAACCGGCACCTTTTCACTGGGCCATGCATCTGGTCAATTCATGCTGGTGTCCCTGATGGGTGTGGTGATCGGCGTGGTGATCGCCAATATTCTTTATGTCATTCACCGGTACTTACCGACAACGCCGAGTGTTGATACGGCGATTACCCTGATCTCACCCTACTTCTGCTACCTCGCCGCTGAATATTTCCATTTCTCCGGAGTACTCTCTGTTGTATGCGCCGGACTTTTTCTATCATGGCGGTCAGGTGAAATCTTCAACTACAAGACCCGCATCCAGGCGATCAGTGTGTGGGAGACGCTGATATTCATTCTCAATGGAGTCGTTTTTATTCTCATTGGCCTCCAATTGCCACTCATTATCAAGAACCTTGACGGATTTTCCCTGCCACAGGTTGTAGCATATGGGTTGGTCATCAGCGTATTGGTCATGGTGATCCGGATGATCTGGATGTTTCCAGGGGCTTACCTCCCCCTGCTCTTGTTTAAGAAATTACGAGAGCGCGAAACGATGCCCAGCTGGAAGGCGGTGGTGATCGGAGGATGGAGTGGCATGCGCGGTGTTGTTTCGCTGGCCTCTGCCCTGGCGCTTCCCCTTACCATCACCGATGGCAGTGCCTTTCCATTTCGCAATACCATTTTGTTCATTACTTTCTGTGTAATCCTGATGACCCTCGTGGTACAAGGGCTCACCCTGCCCCTGCTTATCAAACTCGCAAAATTGCCTGACGTCGACAAGCTTGAAGTAGAAGAAAAGAAGCTTCGGCTGACGCTATCCTATTCCGCCATTGAATTTATTGAATCCAACTACGCCCAGGAGGATGCGACCCGCGACGCCCTGCACCACATCAAGACCAAATATGAAAAGCGGATGGACCAAATCAACCACCGCATGATAACCGCCGACCTCTCAGGACATTCGGAAGAAGTCTTCCGGGAATTCAACAAAGTCCAGATGCAAATGATCAACTTTGAACGCCAGCAAATCAAAGCCATGCGGAGAAAGAATCAATTTCCGGATGATGTGCTGCGCAAGGTTGAGTATGAGCTCGACCTGGAGGAAGCAGCACTAAACCATTTCAGTTAGAACTATATCCACCCAAGGCACTGGCTATTTCTTATAGAGTGCTTTCCCTGTCGATTCATATTTATCGCCAGCATTCCAAAAAGGTGCCTTTGGGGCATTGGCTAATAAATAATTATCATATACAAATGCACGGTAGTATTTCACAAGGTATTCAAAGTCAAGTGAACTTACCTCATCTGCAGGTTGGTGATAGTATTTCATAATCTCTTCGTCGAAAGCCTTGATGCCCGCTGCAAAGTCAATGGCGGGAATTCCTTTCTTCGCAAAATTATAGTTGTCTGAACGCTCGTATAGATTTTGCTCCGGCACCGGGTCCTTGCCAGCCTTTAGTCCGAATGCCTCGCATGCTTTTGAAATATCAGCCTCCGCGCTGGTCCGCTCAAGTCCAATGACCGTGGCCACGGATTTATCATTATATCCCGCGCCATCACAATCAAAATCGAAGACGGTTTGATTCAAGGGAATCAATGGATGATCCGCATACCATACACTGCCGAGCAAGCCCTTTTCCTCGCCCGTCAATGCCAAAAAAAGTATTGATCGCTTCGGTGGGAATTTTGAAAAGAAACGTGCTGCTGTCATCATGCCCACAGTACCGAGTGCGTTGTCGCGGGCACCATTGTATATAGAATCTTGATTTTTCTTGGCCCCGATGCCCACGTGATCGTAGTGTGCGGAGATGACCATATATTCATTTTTCAATACGGGGTCTGTTCCTTCAATCTTTCCAATCACATTTTTTGAAGGAATCAGAACCTGCTTGCCTCCATCAATGGTAAGAAACCCCTCAATTTTCTTTTGTTCTTTGAGTGTGCGCATGCCCGCCACATCCGCATCCTTCATCCACAGGTGGGACAATTCCAGACCATCGGACTTAACGGTGGTACGGCTGTTGTTGGCAAAATAATTCACGACGGCAGGCCATGGGAATGGAGTCGTTACAAAGAACTCAATAAGGCCAGCGGCACCGCCAGCCTTCACACGACTGAATTTCTCCGCCGAAGCGCCAAAGATCTGCTGTGGTCCTGCCGAATCTTTTGACCCTGCAATGGACACAATCATCTTTCCTTTTATATCGGCTGGCATCTCTTCTGCCGAACCATATCCTACATAAATGCATTCACCACTCCACTCACCCTTATTTCCTTCCAGCACGATGAACTGTTCTTTGAAGGTGAACACATCGCTACCGAACTTCAGGGAAGCACCCGCAACCGGGGCAGTCTTTACCAACTGCACCGACTGAAAATATTTGTCCGCTCCCGGCAACTGCATCAGACCCAGCTGCTGAAAGTGGGCGGCGATGTAGTTGGCAGCAATATCCAATTCTTTCGAGCCCGTGTCACGACCCCGCATCTCATCCGCAGCCAAAAAAGTAAGCGGACCTTCCACCTCCTGGCGTGTCACCAACTTTTCAATTTCGGCCACCGGCTTTTTTTGTCCAAATGCCAGGCATGCCAGGGCCGACAGGATTACAAGGGAAAAGATGCTTTTCATCAGATGAGTTTATTTTAGCCCGAAAGCTAAGGTTCTTTTCTAAAAAGAAAAAGGCGACATCTTTCGACATCGCCTCGTTCCGGGTTGGGTAAGGATACTATCTTAAAAAGAGCATCTCACGATATTTCACCAACGGCCAATCTTCATCGTCCACCAGCAATTCCAGTTTGTCTACCGCTTCGCGTATGGTATCAAAATACTTTTCCTTGACGTCGTCGCAATAAGCGAAAGCGCGTTTGTGGGTGTCGGTGATCTTGTTGATCCTCTTTCTCTCATCCACCATCTGGCGCGTTCCGTTTTTAATCGTATCGATGTGTCCGGAAATCTCTTTGATGGTCTGTACGACCGCCTTATTATCCACGCCGAGGCCTTTAAGCCCATTCGCATTCTGGATCAACTTATTCTGATAAGCGATCGCAGTCGGAATGATGTGGTTCATGGCAAGGTCACCAATCACGCGGGCTTCAATCTGCACTTTCTTGATGTACGACTCCAGCCGTATTTCATTGCGGGCCTCCAGTTCCTTGTGCGACAATACACCGTGTTTTTCAAAAAGGACAACGGACTCCTTGGTCAGGTAGGCCTCGATGGCGCGGGGCATGTTTTTGATATTTTTAAGTCCACGCTTGGCGGCTTCTTTTACCCAATCTTCTGAGTAACCATCACCTTCAAACCTCACCGTCTTTGATTCCTTGATATACTTTCTCAAAACGTTGACGATGGCCAAACGCTTTTCCGTGCCTTTGTCAATTTCCTTCGTTACCGCTTCGTTGAAATGATCGAGCTGTTCAGCCACGATAAGATTCAATACGGTCATCGGAATGGCACAATTGTCGCTGCCACCGACGGCCCGGAATTCAAATTTATTGCCTGTGAAAGCGAAAGGCGAAGTACGGTTCCTGTCTGTCGCATCCAGGATGATCTCGGGGATCTGGTCGATGCCGAGCTTCATATACATGTTATCCCCCTTCTCAATCTTCACGTTCCCTTTCTTTTCCAATTCGTCCAGTACGGCCGACATCTGCGTGCCGATGAATACTGACATGATCGCCGGAGGGGCTTCGTTGGCGCCCAGGCGGAAATCATTGGCCGCGGTAGCAATGCTGGCGCGCAGCAAGTCCGAATATTCGTGCACGGCCTTGATGGTCGTAACGAAGAAAGTCAGGAAGAGGAGGTTGTCGCGGGCACTGCTGGATGGCGCGTAGAGGTTGATGCCATTGTCAGTGATGAGCGACCAGTTGTTATGTTTTCCGCTACCATTGAGGCCTGCAAAAGGCTTCTCATGGAACAGCACTTTCAAATTGTGTTTCTCTGCCACGCGGCCCATCACATCCATCATGAGTTGATTGTGATCGTTGGCTACGTTCACTTCCTCAAACAGGGGAGCTACTTCAAATTGACAGGGAGCCACTTCATTGTGTCGTGTGCGAACAGGAATGCCTAACCTCCAGCTTTCAAATTCAAATTCCTTCATGAAATCATAAACACGGGCAGGAATGGAACCAAAGTAGTGGTCTTCCATCTGCTGACCGCGGGCAGGCGCATGACCAAAAACCGTACGGCTGGCCATCACCAGGTCGGGGCGGGCGGCATATAATGCTTCGTCCACCACAAAATATTCTTGCTCAGGTCCGAGAGACGCCACAACATGCTGAATGTCTTTGTCAAACAACTGGCACACCTTGGTTGCAGCTACATCGACAGCCTTCAATGCCTTCAGCAATGGAGATTTTGTGTCCAGTGACTCACCGGTATAAGAAACAAAAATGGTAGGAATGCAAAGAGTCTTTCCATAGAGGAACATGGGTGAAGTGGGGTCCCAGGCCGTATAGCCGCGGGCTTCAAACGTGCTGCGAATACCTCCGCTCGGGAACGATGAGGCGTCAGGTTCCTGTTGAACAAGCTCACTTCCCTTGAATTTTTCAATGCCGGATTGTGCGTCAAAAAAGGAATCGTGCTTCTCTGCTGTTCCGCCCGTCATGGGTTGAAACCAATGCGTAAAATGGGTAGCGCCCTTGCCCATGGCCCACAGTTTTGCTGCCGAAGCCACAGCATCCGCCGTACCTGGATCAACTTTCTCATGGTTCTTGATGGCAGCAGTTACATTCTTAAACACGGCTGGTGCCAGGGAGGCACGCATCTGTTCGGTGTTGAATACGTTCTCACCAAAGAAATCTGAAACCTTGGGACTTGGACTTGATACCGGAACGGAAGGCCGCTCATTCAATTTTTTTAATGCTTCAAAGCGTAAATAGGCCATGGTGGTTGTTGTTTAAACTATTTCGCGCTAAAAATAGGGCAATTTTTGATTCGGTAGGGTATTTTTTAACCCTATTTTATGAAAAATAGAAATAGTCCTCCTGCAAACGGGTGAGGAATTCAAGTGAGGCTTTAAGTTCCAACTTTCTTTCGGCGAAACGTAGCGGTAATGACAGCCCACCGGCTATTTTTTGTCCTGTGCGGGTTTACCTACTTTTGACTGCATCGATGAAGAATAAATTCTGGTTGGCAATCATTCTGCTGGTCGTCGTTCTGGCCGGTCTGGCGGTGATTCGCACCTCTCCCATTAAGCAAAAAGAGCACGATGCTATCGTGGCCCTACAGACGAGTCAAACGCCTGCTTCGATCAAGTTTTTTCAGGTCGTCTCCAATTCCATCAGTTTCATAAGCCTTGGCATACCCGCCATTTTCTTGATTACCGGGTTGGTCAAAAAGAAGAAAGAATTTACGCGAAAGGGTTTATTAATTCTTCTCAGCATAGCGCTTGCCGGCACCATCTCCGCCACGATTAAGAGAACCCTTAAAGAACCAAGGCCATACGAAGTAGATACCCGCATTACCCAGCTTAGTGTGGGTGGAAGCAACTCCTTCCCTTCCGGGCACACAGCAGAAGCCTCTGTAGCAGCCTTGGGATTTTCGCTTATCCTTTTCCGCACACCCCTCAGTGTGGTGCTTTCAATCATTTGGGCACTCTTCATTATGCTCTCGCGGATTGTGCTAGGAGTTCACAACTTTACCGACATTGCCGCGGGTTTTGTGGTCGGCTGCCTGGGATTGCTCATCATGCAAAAGATTTTTGAACGCTTTGAGAAGAATAGGGAAATGAAGCAAAGTAGCCAAAAGCCAAAAGCCAAAAGCTAAAGCTAAAGCTAAAGGCTAAAAGCTCTTCTTCCTCAATTTCACCTCTTCAAACTCTCTGGAATAGTCCTCACGCAGTGTTCCCATCCAACGATCCCACCACAAAAAATAGAGACCAAAATTGCCAGTAAAAAACTGGTGGTGTTGATTGTGGTTTACCGAGGTGTTGATCCATTTCCCTACCCGACTCGTTGAAAACCCCGAGGGATAAAGTTCATAACCCAGGTGTCCGTAGACATTGTACACCATCATGATTAACAGGAACAAGGCGATGGCCAGGGGATGAATCGGATAAAGAAAAGGGACAATGGCAATGATACCAAACTCCACCACGGCCTCCAGCGGATGAAAAGCCATGGCAGCCCAAGGTGATGGATTGGTGGAGAGGTGATGTACTTTGTGGAAATATTTATATATCCCAGGGCGATGCATGAACCGGTGGGTCCAGTAGAAATACGTATCGTGCACCACCAAGGTCAGTGCCACGCTACCAAAGAAATAGACAAGGCCATGGGCATGGATATCGCGGTAAACCATCGTGTACTTTGCTATTGGACCAAAGAAAAATAAATAACCGAGCGATGCGAAAATGATAGAAGTACTCACTGAGTACAAGAATTCCCGCTGGTAGTCTGAGAGGATAGGAAATTTCTCCTGGATTTTCTTGAATGACCATGCATTCTTCTTTGCATAGTAAAAAATGAAGAATGCGATGGAGGCCAGGATGACGTATCTCAGGAAGATGATCAATAGGATCAGGATAAACCGATTGGACCCTCCACTTGCGAATTCACTCATGAGGCAAATTTCGCAATTTATTTAGCTAAAAATTCTTCCTTCGGATAAAAAATTACCCTTTGAATCACGAAGGACTGAATGCAGCTTAGTTAGACCGCTTCACCGAACCTCCGCTGCTTGAATTTGTGTTTGTCTTCGATGGGTTCCCCCGGTACCGAATGCTGCCACCACTGCTGGCGTGGGCGTCCAATCCATTCGTGACATTGAGTTTGATGCTCCCACCACTGCTGGCACTCGCATCGGCTGATTCAACAACCATATTGTATGCATCAATTTCGCCCGCACTGCTTGATTCTGCGGTCAATGATTTCGCTTTACCATCCAGGCTTACATCACCCGCGCTGGAAGTATGTACCTGAATATCGGTCGCCTCGATGCTCACTTCAATATTGGCGGCGCTGGATGCGTGGATTTCCATGGATCCGGCCTTGATGGTACCTTCTGAAAAGACATTCGATGCCGAGCTGGCTGAAATCTTGTCCAGTTCTACATAAGTCACATAGGCTTTTACATCCCGGCGGCCATGGAAACCATTATTGTCCTTCATATGGATCTTCAGGTAGCTACCGGATATTTCCGTGATGACGTCAGACAAACTCGTGCCGGTCACCTCTACCTTGACGCTTTCCTTGTCGCCTTTTTTCAAATAGACATCGACGGCCTCCGCCGACTTTACCCCTTTAAAGGTTCCGACATTCCTCACTTCACTTTGCTGCCCCATCGCGGAAATTGACATCACAAAACCCAACAGAATTAACGCTCTCATCTTCATGGTATTAGAGATTTTGGTAGAATGACACAGCATGTTAAACAAGGTTGCATTGCTAAATTGACATTTATCCAAAATTTTTGAATGCTTGTATGAAATACCTTAATTTTACTTAAATTTAGATGGTTTAAGAGACTAATTTTGGTGTAAAAATAATAACTATGATCAAAGAGACACTCAATGTTTTGATTAACCTGGCAGCCAGTGACAACAATGTGGGGGAAAAAGAGGCCAAAACAATTTACATGATTGGCAAGGCCCACGGCCTGAGCAAAGAAGAGGTGCATGCCATGCTGGAAAAGCCTAAACCCATTGGAAATTTATCAGGTTTCACCGAAGACCAAAAGTTTGAAAATCTTTATCACCTCATTCAATTGATGAAGAGTGATGGGCAGGTTTTTAAAAGCGAAATGAATTTCTGCGAGGAAATTGCTGAACGGCTTGGCTATAAAAAGCAGGTGGTCGGCGAATTAGCCAGCAAGATCTATAGTGACCCAACAATTACATCAGATCGCAAGGCCCTGATGGCCAGGGCGCATAAATTTCTGAAGTAAGAACTTAAAGACTCAATGGAGGGAGCCCCGGATTACCGAGGCTCCCTTTATTTTTTCTCAAACACTTTCTTTCCACCCAAAACAGTCATCACGACTTCAGTATTCAAGATCTCACCCTCTGCCACTTTCATAATATCTTGTGAGAAGATGGTGAAGTCCGCCAGCTTGCCGACTTCGATCGAGCCCTTGATCTTCTCTTCAAAAGCGCCATAGGCTGCATCCAGCGTATATGAACGCAAGGCCTGTTCGCGTGTCATCTTTTCATCAGGTTCGTATCCACCTTCCGGCTCGCCCTTCAATGTCTTGCGGGTGACCGATGCGTAGAAGCTTGCAATTGGATTGATGGGTTCTACGGGCACATCAGATCCGTTGATAACTTTGGCACCTGTTTTCAAAAGTGATTGCCACATGTACGCGCCCTCTTTGATGCGCTTCTCCCCCAGTCGCTCGATGGCCCAGGGTCGGTCGGAAGAAAGATGGATGGCCTGCATCGCAGCAATCACTCCAAGTTTTCCAAATCGAGGTATGTCTGCAGGGCTCAGGTGCTGGGCGTGCTCAATTCGAAAACGGTGATTTGTCTTTTCAGGATATTCTTTAAAAGCAATTTCATAGCGATCCAGGATCTCACGGTTGGCCCTGTCACCAATAGCGTGGGAACAAACCTGGAATCCGTACTTCAATGCATCGCGGGAAGTCTTCATCACCGTATCCATGGAAAGAGTGGCCATTCCGTATGTATTGGGTTGATCGGTATATGGCTCCAGCAACCACGCTCCTCGTGAACCCAATGCCCCATCGCAATTTAACTTGATGGAACGTATGGTAAGCAAGTGCTTTTCATTGTCTATCTCAGGACCCTTCTTGTACCATTCCTGAATCATCTTTCTATTCCAGCCCGATAACATGACATACAACCTGGCTGACAACTTCCCCTCATTTCTGAAGTCGTGATAGACTTCAAATATCTGGTCTTGTCTTTCGGCATCCTTGGCATCTAGGCTTGCCTCATGAAAGCCAGTGATTCCATTTCTTGCGCAAACATTCAATGCAAGCTGCAGGGCCCGAGCATCATCTTCCTTCGACGGTGCGGGAATATATTTTGTGATCACCACCATCGCGCGTTCGTTGAAAATACCGGTAGGATTGCCAAGCTTGTCGCGAATGATCTCCCCGCCTTCGCCCATGTTCGTTTCCAACTTCTCTACCGACAATTGATTCACCCCTACCAATTGCATTGCCTTAGCATTCGCAAAGCCAGCATGACCGCTCGCATGTCGGAGAAAGACGGGATTGTTGGGCGACACCTCACTCAGCTTCTCATGAGTCTGGAATCCCTTCACCATCTTTTCCGGTTTCACGTCCCACTTATCCTGGTGCCAGCCCCGCCCCAATATCCATTGCCCGGGTTGCGCCTTGGCAACAGCTTCTTTCACTTTTTCTACCAATTCATCATAGCTCTTCACACTCATTAAATCCAGGTTGAGCTCATTGTACCCCAGTCCCATGATATGACCATGAGACTCAATGAAGCCAGGGGTAAGCGTCGTTTCCTTTAGATCCATTACTTCGGTATTGGCGCCAACGTATTTCTCTGCCTCCAACAGCTTGCCAGCGTAGACAATGGTATCCGCATTGACCGCGATGGCCTCCACCACCGGGCTATTCACATCCATGGTGTAAATTGTTCCTCCTTTGATGAGCAAGTCAACGGGTGTCTTTTTTGTCTGACAGCTCATCGCAGCGATCAGCAACAGAATCAAATATTTTTTCATGGACAGGAGTTGTGGTATAATAAAGATTATGGGTGTAAATAAGCCTATTCTTAATTACCAATCAATTCATTTTATTCGGGCTGAAGCCCATGGGCAGTTATCAACAGTAACCATGGCCATAAGGCCACGGTTACTAAGGCGAAACTTTTATGGACTTTAGTCCAACCCTTACATATCCCACCATCTATTCCCACAGAAAAAGAATCAAGTATCTTCGTCAAAAATACATTACAAATGAAACGGTTGCTCATTGTCCTTCTGTTTTTCGCTGCATCTTCGACAGCCTTTGCTCAAAATGTAGGGCTGTCCTTTTCATACTTTGTGCCGCGAAATGGGTATTTCTCGACGCCCATCAGTCCATTTTCTATACGTGGCATCGGCGTAGACCTGAACCGGTTCATAGCCCTGGAAACAGGTGCATCCCTCTATCGCATGTCGGGATTGAACATCGTTGACTTGCCCTTCGAAAGTAAATCAGCCCTGACCGGTCCAAATTTCACAATTTTTATACCGGGTGAAATTGTATTTCAATTCAAAGGCCGGGGCTTCGAGTTTGATGTGAAGGCTGGTGGATTTTTCTTCTATGCCTTCGATCAACACCTGAACTATGGCAACCTGGACCGCGCCATCCGCCAACAACAGAACTGGGATGTGGTGAACTCGCAATTCTCTTTTGAGAACAAACCCGGCTTTGGCTACAGCGGCGGCATAGAATTCACAGTCGATGTGACCAAACAATGGGGCATTTCCCTGGAAACAAATTATCTGATGGGACAATCAAAGATCCCCATGACAGGAAGTTATTCGGGCGGCACACTGGGGGGTACCAACTCTACTGTACAAGCAGAATACAAGGATGCCAAAGTGGACTTTACCGGTATGGAATTTTCAATCGGAATACTTTTCAAAACAGGGAAAAGGTAATTCAACGATCTTTCACAGTTTCTGACGCTGGAGGTCGCCATTCGGTGACACCCTTGTTTTCTTTTTGAAAGAGTGTCCGGGAGTCTTCACTAAACTGTCGCAACGTTTGACGCGCGATTTTTCCTTTTACAACGGTGGAGTCATTTTCAAACTGATTCACGGGAAGGACGTGATAGGCTCTGCGACCCACCGGAGAACGAAAGACCCATTCCAATGAATATCGTACATCCTTCATTTTTACAACGGATGAACTATCGCGCCGGATAATTTTTTCCAAATCAATGTGTATCATCGCGCCTCCATTCCGGTAACGCTCGTATTGGGCGGAAACAAAATTTCCCAACGAATACGCCACCAGGTGGTCCTGTTCTTTCCTCCATTCTATCGGCTGCAAAACATGGGGGTGTGAGCCTATCACGATTTTTGCTCCATGCCTGAAGCAAAAGTCCGCAACACTTTTCTGGAAAGCATTGGGCATACTTTGATACTCCTGTCCCCAATGCATAAAGACAATGATTGCATCAGGGTTTTTGGACTTTGCTTTCTGTATATCCAGGCGGATGCGGGTTGTGTCGATCCGGTTAACAATGTTCGGTGCAAAGACCGGCAATCCATTGGTGCCGTAAGTGTAGTTAAGCAAGGCGAGCCGGAAGCCCTTGGCCTCTACAATCAGCGGGTAGTCGTTCAACCAGTCGAGGGTATCTTTGAAAGTGCCGGTATGCAAAATCCTGGCGCTGTCGAGCATGTCAATGGTGCGCTCCAAGCCCTTTTTGCTTCGGTCTACACAATGGTTGTTGGCAGTCACCAGCACGTCATAGCCAGCATCTTTCAATGCTTCGAGAATTTCATCCGGCGCACAGAACTGAGGATATCCCTTGTAAGGTGGCCCGGCCAAAGTGAATTCGAGGTTGCCGATGGTCAGATCCGGTGCAGACAGTACCGGCTTGATATATTGAAATGATGGTTCGTAATCATAATGCCCTGTAGTCGGGTCGAAGGCAGAAGTAATCTGCGTCTCATGCTGCATGATGTCACCCGTGAAAAGAAGTGATAGTGAAAGGGTGTCTTGCGCCCACAGCGAACAAGAACAACTTAAAAGCACGACAATAAGAATATTCTTCATCGTACCAATTTTGAAATCTTATTGCTTCGTGCCATTGGAACTTCCATGACTTTATTTTCAAAAATTACATATACCTGGTCGCTTCCCCCTGGTCGAATGATGGCCAGTCCGGTAAATGAACCAAAGGCCGGGAGTATGATTTGATTTTTTGAAAACCAAAAACATGGCAACGTGATTCCTTGTCGGCCTCTTCCTTCGAGGTGTGCACCGGGATGGAGGTGACCGGCCATATTGATTTTACCGGTTGGAATTTCTTCGGCTTGCATGGGCTCATGCGTCAGTATCCAATCGCCCACCACCAGGTGATCGACCACGGAAATGCCTTTGCGCTCATACTGTTGGGTGCTCAGGATATCATGGTTGCCGCGCACCAATTCAAAACTGCAGCCGGGAAAATTAAGTACGATCTGTCCCAACACTTCCCACTCTTCGTTATAGTGGCTGTGAAAGAGGTCGCCTAAAAAAACTACCCTTTGCGGTGACGTCGCATTGACGAGATCAATGAGGGTTTCTGCATTTTCTTGATTGGCTGCCTGAGGCACCGGCATGCCTGCCTGTCTGAAGTGATTGATTTTTCCGAAATGAAGATCAGCAACTACCAGAATCCTCTCCCCTGTTAAAAAGAGTGCCTTTTCCGAGAGCAATTCAATACCATCCAACCGCATAGCTGATTTCACCGCAGCAAAAGTACAAAGGAGTCCAGATATGGGGGTGTGAAAACTCGCATTTTACCGGTTTTTAGGGAATTTAATGCCTCTCTTCCAATTCAAATTAGTCCCTATCTTACCGCCCAAAAAATTTTAACATTATCATAACACTGTGAAGGGCCTGTCGCATTACCTTAGCCGCCAATCGTAAATTTCCAGTCACCTGCCAATTGACACAACCCAATGTTTGAACTAGAACTATCATACTCCATACTCCTTATTGTTTGTCTGGCAGCAGCATGCGCATTTGAATTTGTGAATGGATTCCATGATACAGCCAATGCCGTGGCAACTGTTATCTATACCAATTCATTAAAGCCTTGGGTGGCAGTGATCTGGTCCGGATTTATGAATTCCATGGGTGTATTCTATGGTGGCATTGCTGTGGCGATGGGCATTGTTAATCTACTTCCGGTTGAGTCATTAATCGACCAGAATATTGCGCACAGTATTTCCATGGTGGCCGCCCTGTTGCTGAGCGCCATTTTCTGGAATCTGCTGACCTGGTACCTGGGTATCCCCTGCTCCAGTTCTCATACATTGATTGGCTCCATTTTGGGTGTGGGTATAGCCTATTCGTTTTTACCGGAAGCAACTGGCACGGCCGTCAATTGGGGAAAAGCCCAGGATATTGGCATTTCTCTTCTTCTTTCACCCCTTGTTGGATTTACATTGGTGATTATTCTGATGTATTTATTGCGTGTGACCACCAAAGGGAAGCCCTACGGTGACGACCTGTTCAAAGAACCCAAGAAGAACACACCCCCTCCGCCCTGGATCCGTGGTACGTTGCTGCTCACCTGTACGGGTGTAAGCTTCTTTCATGGACAAAACGATGGACAAAAAGGTGTAGGACTTATCATGTTGATACTCATTGGTATCGTTCCTGGATATTTTGCATTGAACGGTGACTTTGATGCTGCCAAACTTATGGACCCCATCCACAAAATTGAAACCGTCATCAACTCCATCGACGCCAATCCACTTTCAGAACCTGATAAGATTCGGCTCAGCGAAGCCAGGGAGATGAACCACCGTTTGCAAAACGCCCTTGATTCTATGCATTCGGTAAACACGTTACCCCGCAAGGAGCGATTCCAGGTACGCAAGGATATCCTGGTCATGGATAGGAATTTGACTGAGATCATTAAAAAAGAAGAAGCCCGCGCCAGTGCAAGTGACAAGAAAATGTTGAAAGATAATTTGAAGAGTCTGCGAAAGGTTACTGACTATTCACCCGGTTGGGTGATTGTATTGATTTCTCTATCGCTCGGACTAGGCACCATGATCGGTTGGAAGCGCATTGTGAAGACGATCGGTGAGAAGATCGGAAAAGAACATTTAACCTATGCCCAGGGCGCCAGCGCTGAGTTAGTTGCCGCGAGCACCATCGGACTCTCCAGCTATTTGGGTTTGCCCGTAAGCACTACCCACGTGTTGTCCTCAGGGATCGCCGGAAGCATGGTGGCAAACAAAGGTGTAAAAAATCTCCAGCCTGAGACGGTGCGAAATATTTTGATCGCCTGGTTCCTAACCCTGCCCGTCGTCATCATACTTTCCGGTTCACTTTTTCTGTTGTTCCGTGCATTGTTCTGATCCAAATCTCATCTTCAAATTTTCAAATTGATTCATCCTCAAATTACTCCTCCCATTTAAGTACCATCTTCTTTACCCTGTCCTCCAGCTTTTCTGATGTGAGCTTGTCCCGTGACATTCGGTCAACAATGATGGGGAACGAAAAAGGGGTTGGCTTCGATGGCTCCTTGATAATGATTTTTTGCTTTCCAATGCGCTCCAGTGCTTTTCTCATGCGGGCTTCTTCCAATTGAAAATCCATTACTTCTTCATACGATTGATGCAGCAGCAGGTTGGTGGAATCATAATCATTGAAGACATTGAAGAACAATTGCGATGAGGATTGAATGTGCTTGTCGCGGATGCGTTGTCCAGGGAATCCTTTAAAAACTAGGCCAGCGATCGCGGCAATGTCCCTGAACTTTCTTCTTGCCATTTCGATGGAATTGATGCTCGCCTGTATGTCTTTCAGTAAGTTATCAATGCCCAACACATCCGTCTCGATTGCTTCGTAGATGGGTATCTCCTGATCGGAGAGCAATTCAAAGCCGTAGTCATTCATAGCGATGGAAAACGTGATGGGTTTGATCTGCGCAATGCGGAAAGCAACGAGGGATGCGAGCCCTTCATGAACCAATCGACCTTCAAAGGGATACATCAGCACATGATGTCCTTCATTGGTTTCAAAATACTCGATCAGGAACTCATTTTT
>JAYVEZ010000027.1:0-37513 GCA_043773645.1 Cytophagales bacterium | reverse complement strand
TATATTTAACTCGCGCTATCCAAGTATCAAACAAGAAACCTTAAACCTTAAACTCTAAATAACCATGGCAAAGAAAAAAGGCGGATTCATGCAATTGCTTTATGAAACCATCATGCCCAAGATATATGGAATTGGTGCAGCGGTCGTAATCATAGGGGCACTCTTTAAAATTCTTCACTTACCTGGCGCCAACCTGATGCTGATGATTGGTCTTTCGGTGGAAGCCGGTATCTTCTTTTTGAGTGCCTTTGAGCCCAAGCATGAAGACCCTGACTGGTCAAAGGTTTATCCTGAGTTATCAGAGGAATATGAAGGTCCTGCCAATCAGACGGCGACCCGCATCAGCAACCGTCCTGCCGGTGGTGAGTCACCTTTGCTTAAGATTGATGATATGCTCAAGACAGCTAAAGTGGATCAGAACCTGCTTGATAACCTGGGCAAGGGCCTGACCAACCTGGCAACTTCTGCAACGCAGATGAATAATCTTTCGAATGCAGCAGTAGCCACAAACGAATATGCCAAGAACGTACAGGCAGCATCGGCATCACTGTCCGAAATGAACAAGTCTTATGGATCCGCCATGAAGGCCGTGTCGGCGATGGCAGATGCATCCAAGGATACAGGTGAATACCATGCGCAGGTTCAGAAAGTAACTAAGAACCTGGCTGCCTTGAACAGCATTTATGAGATGGAATTGAAGGATGCAGATTCTCATGTAAAGAATATGAACAAGTTCTACGAAAGTTTGGGCGGTGCCATGCAAGGCCTATCTTCTGTAGGAGCTAACACATCGAAGTTTACCTCGGAGCTTGGAAAACTGACAGACAACCTCACTTCATTGAACACGGTGTACGGCAGTATGCTGACCGCAATGAAAGGATCTTCAGTGAAATAATTAGAGAAGAAGTTTAAGGTTGAATCTGATTTAAACGCTAAACCAAAACAAACTATGTCAGGCGGTAAGGAAACTCCGAGGCAAAAGATGATAGGCATGATGTACCTCGTGCTTACAGCACTCCTCGCGCTCAATGTAAGCAGTGCCGTTCTTGAGAAGTTCGCCATTCTCAACAGTACACTGGTAGATCTGGTAAATGAAAACAGTGCGACCAATGAGAAAAAAGTGCAGACAATTGCAGGATCAAAGAGCACAAAACCTGTCGCCTTGGCAGCCATTGAGAAATCAAAGGAAGTGCGTGCCCTCTCGGCCAAGACCATTACTACCCTGGACTCTATCAAAGACATATTGGGTCGGGAACATGATGGCAAGCCAATGATAGGGGATGAGTTGGTGGGCAATACCAATATTTCAGAAGAAAAAATGCTTAATGACAAGTCCAAACTCGCACCAAATTATGAGAATACACTGGTTAACTACCATCAGAAATTGGAGCAGCTTGCAGGAATGCAATTCCCTAAGCTCAATAAGAGAGCAACAGATTTTAAGGAATTGAAGAATGAAAAAGGTGAAGTTGAGCATGCGGATAAGTCTTTCATTGAATTCTCTTTTGAAGGCACACCCACCATGGCTGCCATTACAGGGATTACTCAAATTCAATCAGAGATTTTAGAGTATGAAGCGTTGGCTTTAGATTCATTGGCCAAGCGGGCGGATGCGGGTGTCACAAAGTTTGACCTTGTGGTTCCTATGGTGATGGGGCCCTCCGTTGTTGCTTCTGGCGCTAAATATGAAGGTCAACTGTTCATGGCTGCAGCTTCTTCCGGTGAGAGCCCGGAAATGTTTAGAAATGGTGCGCCCTTGGTCGTTACCACCGATGCTGAAACCAAATTGAAGGTTGCTAAAATAGAATTTACTGCCACGGGCGTAGGCGAACAAAGCTACAAGGCAGTTATCCGGACCAAGAAGGATACCCTCACACGTATCATTAAGTACATGGCCATAGCACCTACCATACAGGTCTTCAATGGCAATGCCCCGAGTTTGTATCAGAATTGCGGTAACTTCGTAACATTCGCGTGCCCTGTTTTGGGCGCCAGTTTTAATCCAAGCTTTACGGCAAAAGGAGCTACCGTTGAGAAGGGCGATCAGCCTGGTAAAACCATCATTGTTCCGGTAGAGAGAAAGGTTGTGGTAACGGTAAGCAATGCAGGCTCTGCCATTGGGACTCAAGGCTTTGATGTAAAGTTGATTCCAAAGCCTCGTTATGTACCCAGGGATAACAGCAGCAGGGAAATAGATCTTAAGAATGGTATAAAGGCTACGGGTTTCAGTGGATTACGGATATCAGCTGATGCAGATGACAACTTTAAAGCCGAGGTTCCTAAGGACGCAACTTACAGAATTCGTACCATGGAAGTCATCTTAGCACGTGGAACTGCTCCGGTAGCCACAATCAATGCCACCTCGGAAATACTTGACCTGAGCAGCTGGAAATCCCAGGTTCGTCCTGGTGATCGAATCGTTGTCAGTATTAAATCTGTAACACGGAGAACCTATACAGGTCAGGATGAAAAGGTGGACATCGTCGGAGGAACCATTAACATTCCTATTCAATAAATAACCAAATATGAGATTAAAGGAGATTATCGTTGGGCTGGCTTTGGTCGCGATAAATAGCGTGTGTTTGGCACAGGAGGAGGAGGCTCAAATAAATCCTAACTCTCTTCTTACCATTCCGAAATACGAGCAATTGTATAAGATAAAGGTCTGGAGGGTCATTGACCTGAGGGAAAAGCAAAACAAGGGATTTTTTGCAAGGGGAAACGAAATGCCAGACCTGATCCTCAAAGCGATCAAGTCAGGAGAGATTGCGGATATTTATTGGACTGACTCACTGGACAGAAAGATGTCAAAGGAAGATTTCAATAAGGCAATCACCACCAAAGAAGCAGAAACCCCTCCAGCCTGGGAGCCCGCAAAGGACTTCTACAAAGGTGACAGGGTGAGCTTCAATGGTGTTAACTACGAAGCGACGGATGACAGCAAGGGCAAGAATCCATCCACTTCAAAGAATGAATGGCAAGGACCCGTGGGTAAGGCAGAGACACTGAAGGGATCAGATATCTACATACTTAAATTGGTGGAAGATGTAATTTTTGACAAGAGAAGGTCAAGACAATATTACGATGTATTGGGTATCGGCCTTTATGCGTTTGATCAGGACCAAGGGTTGTTGAAGCCCCGTGGTTGGATAAAGTATAAGGACTTGGAAAAAGTGTTCAGAAATCATGTGAAAGAGGCTATTTGGTTCAACCGGTATAATACCGCTGAAAACAGGAATTATGCGGATGCTTTCCTTCTGCGTTTATTTCACGGAACCATTGAGAAAGTGGAGAACCCTGATGACGACACGATTTTCAACCTTTACAAATCCCATACAGAAGGCGTATATGCCACGGATTGGGAAGAAATGAAGATGATGGAGCGTGAACACAACCTCTGGGAATATTAAAGTTCCTGATGACTTCAATAGAAAGGGAGAGCTCATTCAGCTCTCCTTTTTTTGTTGCCATTCTTTTAGGATCGTCGCTTTGGAATTGCCGATGACCTCCACCAATTCTTCCATTGAAGCCACCTTTATTTTCTTGAAGGACTTGAAGGTGGAGAGAAGCATGTTCACCGTTTTCTCCCCAATTCCAGGAATTCCTTCGAGCTCAGTCAGGAGTGTATGACTGCTGCGCTTGAGCCGATGGAAAGTAATGGCGAAGCGGTGGGCTTCATCGCGAATTTGTTGGATGAGCAAAAGACTCTGCGACTTTTTGTTGATGTGCAGGGGCAAGGGATCTTCGGGATAATAGATTTCTTCCAGCCTCTTCGCAATCCCAATGATCGGCACCTGACCGTACAGGTCCAATTCTTTTAGGGCTTCGACAGCGCTGCTCAGCTGTCCCTTGCCGCCGTCAACAATAATGAGGTGTGGCAATTCGCTTTTTTCCGTCACGAGGCGATTGTAGCGCCTTCCGACGATTTCTTTCATGGAGGCAAAATCATCTGATCCCACAACCGTTTTGATGTTGAAGTGACGGTAACCCTTCTTGTCGGGTTTGCCGTCAACGAACCGCACCATGGAAGCTACTGGATCGGTCCCCTGAAGATTGGAGTTATCAAAGCATTCGATGATGCGGGGCAATTTTTTCAGTTGCAGGTCTTTCTGAAGTCCGTTGAGGACCTCTACGTTCTTTATTTTTACTTCTTCTTTTGCAATTTCCTTCTTGGCCTTCAGGTAGAGTACGTTCTTCAGTGAGAGGTCTACCAGTTTCTTCTTGTCCCCAATTTGAGGCACTATGTTTTCGATGGAATCATCTTTGACAGACAGGGGGATATTACTGAAGATGGTGGAGTGGGGGCTGTTTGTCTCCAATCTTAACTGTTGGGCTACGATCGCAAGAATATCATCGTCTGATTCGTCTAGTTTTTTTCTGACTTCTACATTCCTGGAGAAGACAATGGCGCCCTCCTTGATTTGAAGAAAGTTGACAAATGCATCCTGCGGCGTACTGGTAATTGTGATGACGTCGATGTCTGTGAGTTTGCGATTGACAACCAGTGATTTGGCTTGAAATTTCTCCAGGAGTTCAAGCTTGTGTTTGAATAGTCCTGCGCGTTCAAATTCCATGGCATGAGCAGCCTTGTGCATGTGTTCATGAAAATAATTTTCTACCACACTAAGGTTTCCTTTCAGAATACTTCTCGCGAGGGCGATTTCTTCCAGGTAATTGATTTCGTCTTGCAACCCCTCGCAGGGCCCCTTGCAATTTCCAAGGTGGTATTCGAGGCAAACCTTGAATTTACCCTTCGAAACATTTTCTTCGGAGAGCTGAAGGTTGCAGGTCCGTATGGAATAGAGTTTACGAACCAATTCCAACACGCTTTTCATGGAGACGACGCTGGAGTAAGGCCCAAAGTATTCGCCTTGCCGTGGAATATATTTTCGGGTGGAGATGATCCTGGGGAACCGTTCTTTCAGAATACACAGGTAGGGGAAGGTCTTGTCATCTTTCAGCAGAATGTTGTATTTGGGCTGATTTTCCTTGATGAAATTATTCTCCAGAAGCAGGGCATCAAATTCAGAATTGGTGATCGTGATTTCAATCTTGCGTATTTCCGAAACGAGCTTTTCGGTTTTCCGGTTGTATTGCGATTGCTTATTAAAATAACTACTGACTCTTTTCTTCAGGCTTTTTGCTTTACCTACATAGATAAGAATTGCATCACGGTCATAGAATCGGTAAATGCCCGGTGAATCTGGTAGCGAGGCTACTTTTTCTTTGAGCACATCGGACATGTTAATTGTTGATATCCCAGGGTCTTTCGTCTACTTTGATTGAGTCAGGTTGTTCAAATCGTGAACAATCAAGGGATATATCGAGGCCTGACTTTGGGATCTTGAATTTGCCTTTTGTTACATTGGTTTTGGGGTCAGCATAGGCTTTAATCATGTATTTATCCCAGATAGGCCTCGCAGTGCGGCCACCTTGACCAAAGACCCAGGATGGAAAGTGTACAAATCGCTCATCTCCTCCAACCCAAACCCCCGTTACCAAATCGTGGGTAACACCCATAAACCATCCATCAGATGCCTGGTTGGTTGTTCCTGTCTTCGCACCTACCTCATTGTCCTTTCGAATTTCCATGGGCATTCCCCGGGAAGTACCTTCCGCATCCTCAACGCCACCACGAAGCATGTAAATCATTTTATTTGCTGTCTGGTCACTGATAGCCTGTCTTGTCTTGGGGACAAAGTTTTCAATGACATTGCCATTCTTGTCTTCGATGCGGGTGATATAAAAAGGCTTGGTGTGAATGCCGTTATTGACAAATGTGCCGTAGGCCCCCACCATTTCGTACAAGGAAACGTCACTAACCCCAAGGCAAAGCGAGGGGACGGCATCCAATTCGCTTTCGATACCTACCCGGTGTGCGAACTCTACCACGTTTTCCTCTCCCAGCGCCTTCATCATCTGAGCGGTAATGGAATTAACTGATCGCGCCATCGCCTGTCGGATTGTCATTTTTTCACCATGTCCCCGGGTGCCGTCAAAATTTGGCGGATACCACACGGTACCAGAGACTTTAAAGCTTGGCGAGATGTCTTCGAGAACGTAGCAAGGTGAATAACCTGATTCCATTGCCAAGCCGTAAACAAATGGCTTAAATGTTGACCCGGGCTGGCGTCGGCCCTGCTTGACATGATCATACTTGAAATACTTGTAATTAAATCCGCCTACCCAGGCTTTGATGTGTCCTGTATTTGGATCCATGGACATGAGTCCTGTTTGTAAGAAGCGCTTGTAATACGCCAGTGAGTCCATGGAACTGAACAACGTGTCTCGCTCTCCATCCCAGTTAAATACCGTCATTGGCTTCTTCAAGTTCAGCATGATGCGAACAGAATCGGCGCCCTCACCATATTTAGCCACCAGATTTTTGTAGGAATCGGCTTGTTTGATCCGCATTTTGAGAAAGCCGGGTATTTCTTTCCAATCTTCATCTACCCAGGGGTTCTTGCCCGCCCACTGTTCCTTGAAATCTTTTTGAAGTTTTTTCATGTGCTCTGCCACCGCCTCTTCAGCATATTTTTGCAGGCGGCTGTCAATGGTAGTGTAAATCTTTAGACCGGAATTCCATAAGTCCAGTCCTCGTTGCGAGCAGAAGTCCATGAGGTATGATGTAATCACTGTGCGGAAATAGGTTGCCAGCCCCTCATTCTGGTTTTGAATTTTGAAATGAAGGCCGAGGTCGGTTGCTGCGATCGAGTCATACTTTCCACGGGTATCGATTTTGTACTTACTGCCATAGATCTTGAATAGGACTTCATTCCGTTTCTGGAGGGCATTTTCCGGTCTTCGCAGTGGATTATAAAATGTCGGATTTTGCAGCATGCCGACCAGCAAGGCTGACTCCTGCAAGTTGAGGCTGTCGGGAGGCTTGTTGAAATACGTTTCGCTCGCCACTTTGATTCCGTAGGTATTGCTGCTGAACTCAGCCGTGTTGAGATACATGGCAATGATTTCCTGTTTTGTAAAATTATGTTCCAGGTTGAGTGAAATGATCCACTCTTTTGTCTTTTGAATAATTCGCCTTGGATACCTGCCAAGTTTGGCCATGCTACCATCCAATGATTGGTCCGGATTCCGTGTATATAAATTCTTTGCTAATTGCTGAGTGATCGTGCTTCCGCCGCCTGCCGGATCCAGCTTGATAAGGCCCCACGCCACACGCAGGTATGCAATAAAATCGAGGCCGGAATGTTCATAAAACCGCTTATCCTCAGAAAGCACGAGGGTGTTTACCAGGTCATCTGACAGTTCGTCAAAATTGACCTGGCTCCGGTTAAACCTAAAATATCGGCCCAATGAGACACTGTCAGCAGAGATTAATTCCGACGAAAGATCATTGGAAGGATTTTCCACGTCTGCCAGGCTGGGCATTCCACCAAAGAGCCCTAGAAGGTCGATCCGTACCACGTAGACATAGAGGGGAAGGCCCAGGATAAAGCAGAAAAAGGCAATCCAGGAATACTTAACGATCGACCGAAACCAAGACCGCCTGATGGTCAGCAGGTCATTGATTTTCTTTTTGATAGTGTCGATCAAAGAAACTGAGGTACTCATCAAGGGCTTTGTTGCGGTAGAAGATATTGAAATTATCTTTCGTTATAACAAAGTTATAGAAATTTAAGCTGGAAAAGGGCTTCCCATTCGACAGTTGACCTCTGAAGCGGTTGAAATATTCCAGTGCTTCAGCTTTGCCTGCCAGGTTGCCCACGAATGTCAATGCATACTGATCGTTGTAGATAAGATTGCTGGTCTCCAGTTTCCGGTTTTTATAGAAATCGGTATTGAATTTTTCCATCGTCGTTGCCATGATCGTACTGGCTTTGTCCTGGTAGCGGTGCACGATGACAAAATAATGAGGTTCCTCAAAGGACAAGCCAAACCGGATTCCCTTCGACCTTTCGGATTTTTCGACAAACGTCTTGGAGCTCGCCAACAATGTTTCAGCATAGGTGTGGACAGCGCCATCAGGATATTTCTTGGCGAACTCTCCCAATTCGTATTGGTACTGGGTGACATCTTCCGTCTTACCGGTAATAAGTATCAGGAGAAGATCCAACTGAGGTGTAAAGGCGGTTTCACCCAACCCCTGTGCGAGCTTTATTTTATCTTGTGCTCCTCGCAAATTGTTGTGCTGGAATTCGGTGTAGGCTTCTTTATATATTATTTTTTGTTTCTCCTGTGCTACGCTGGTCTCCTTGAGGTAATCGGGATTCAATAAAATCTTAGTGTATGTCGAAGAAGGGAACTCGTCTTTCAGTTGCTGCGCAAGAACTTCTGCTTTGCTGTCGCCCCGCTCTTTGTGGATCAGGTATAGCTTGTAAAGCACCTCCGGTTTAAAGGATGAATCCGGAAACCGATCCAGAAGCTTTTCATAGGACAATTCAGCATTTTCTTTTTCGCCCAGCTGAAAATAATAAAGATCACCCAGTTTGAAATATGCTTCCTCAATTTTGCCAAGGGCTTCTTTTTTCATCTGCTCCGTCTTGGGGAGCTGGGGGAGAATTTTAGCAAAGGCTTCTTCAGCCGGACTTATCTTTTGGGTGCTTCCAGGGCTGGGCGTATTCGTGTTGCCACCGACAGGACCGTCATTGGTGGTGAGGGTTGGGAGGCTCGTCAAAGCGTTGGCTGAACGGGAAGACCTTCTCCAATTGTCTTCAAGTGGAATTGTGCCCCAAATCCGCTGAAACTCATTCTGCCCCGAAGAAACAGCGGACGCGTTCCCAAAGTACCAGTCTGTGGTGCTGGTGGATTCTGTCTTGAAAAACGTGCTATTTTGATTACCCCCTCCATCCTGATCATCAGACCTCTTTCTTTTCTTTTTCTTTCGATCGGTGTTCTTCTCCTTCGATGCATAACTGGAGTCAATCCGCGCACGCAGGCTTGCGGAGTCCAGGGTGGATAGTTGCAAGAGGCTATCTTGCCACTGTATTGTCTCGGTGTACTTGACAAATTCGCCCAGCACCTCATGACGCTTCAGAATCGCGTTGTAATTCTCAGCTTCTTTAGGCAAGGAGCTTACTGCACTGTCATAATATGACTTGGCCAATGAAAATCGCTTTAGGGAGTCGAAATACAATTGGCCAATGCGCAAGAATGCACTGCCTTGAATTCTCTTGTTCTTCCCCGCGTGAGCCGATCGTTTGTACTCTTCTATCGCTTCTGGAGCATTGCCCTGTTTTCGTTCAAACTCACCCAACTCGTAATATATCTTGTCTTTGAATTCCTGGTTCTTGGCATCCAGCAACAACTTATCAAACTGCTTGCGGACCGTACGCACGTTACGTGAATTGTCAAGACGGGCAACTTGTGCCATGTTGAGGCGGGCATAAAAATCAATCTCATACTCCGGGTTGGTACCCAGGCATTTTCTGTAATAGTTGTAAGCCTCAGATCCAAAGCCAAGTTTTTGGTACACCTGTCCGATGATAAAATAAATTCTTCCTTTTCTGTCGTTGCGCACAAGAAGGGAATCGGCACGGGTCAAATTTCTGACCATGTTATCATAATCAACCCGCACCTGGTAGTAGTAGGCTTTTTCAAGGTAGAGGTTCTTGGCGTTTACCTTGTTGAGTTTTTCTTTCTCCAGGAATTGAAATGCTTCTTCTGCTTTCTCGTATTCCCCCTGCTCGGTAAATGTCCGAATGAGATTGACCAGGGCGCGGTGCCGCAAATTGCTGTCATGGCTTTTGGTATTGACATACTTGAACGTTTGTATGGCGTTTGCGAAATCACAGTCGTATAATCTTGCAAGACCCACCTGAACATAGTTGTCGTCAACCCACCTGCTGTTGGGATGACGTTGAATGGAGAGGGATGCCATCTTGACGATCTCTTCGGTGTCCTTGCGATAACTTTTCGCCAGGGTGGTGTCAAGTTTTGGATACAAGCGGAGGATTTGGTTGGGATCGTCGTCCAGGCTCTTGAGAATAATCTTTTCAACCTCCCGTGTTTTTTCCCTGGCGTAGAAATATCCGTTGAAGTGGGCCGTTGTGTTATGAAACATGTCGCCAGCGATGGTATTTTGATTGGACGAGCACTGCCAGTAAATACCAGCGGGCACGCACATTAGAAGTACAATAAGGACCCGCTGGGACACCTTCATGAATCGGTTTGAGTTACAAACGTAAAAAACAGATTTTCAATATTATAATCGTCCAGAATATCTAATTTTGCAGACATTTTAATGAATTTGACACCCAAAAAGACGATATCTGAACGGCTCACCGCCCGATACCAGATGGTGATCCGCAGCGAGGAGAACCTGGAGGAGAAATCGAGCTTTGGCTTTACCTATGCCAAGTTGCTTGTTTTTTCGATAATCGTATTCATCATGGTGTTTGTTGGCAGTCTTTTTTTGTCGCAAACTCTTTTGGCAAAATGGTTTGATCCACGCTACGCGCAGAGAGAAACCAATAAGAAACTGGATCAACTCGCCCGCAAGTTTGATTCACTTGCCATGGAGGAAGAAAACAAGGACCAGTTCATTCAGAATTTCAAGCGGGTATTCAACGGAGACACGGCAAGCAATTTCATGGATCCTGCCGAGGTGTTGAAAGGACAAGACAAACCCATCACCCCGGTGAGCAGCATGAAGCTGGCCCCAGTGGATTCACAATTCAGGAAAGATTTTGAGCAATCCGAACTTTCCCTCATCACACTCACGGGCAGCAAGTATCGTGAACTGAGAGAGACATTTTTCTTTACGCCCATTACCGGAGTTATATCTGATCGGTACGATGTCAAGAAGGGTCACTATGGTGTAGACATTGTGGCCAAGACCAATGAGCCCGTTAAGTGTATCGCTGACGGCACGGTCATCATGGCCTCCTGGACGCAGGACGCGGGCTATGTGATTGCGATTCAGCACCGTGGCAACTTGATCTCCGTCTTCAAGCACAATGCCGAATTATTGAAAAAAGTTGGTAGTTTTGTTAACGCAGGTGAAATCATATCTATTGTTGGCAATAGTGGCGAGATGACCGATGGTCCACACCTTCACTTTGAGCTGTGGTACAATGGCAATTCGCTCAATCCGGAAGAGTTTGTAACGTTTTAAAATCCAAAGATCATGTTTACTACGAAAGAGGAAAAAAAGGCAGCTGAAGAAATCAGCAATTCAAGTAACGTCATCGGCAAGGGAACGGTGTTGGAAGGAAACATTGAGACCTTTGGCAATATCCGCATTGAAGGCCGCATCAATGGCAACATAAAATCAAAATCCAAAATTGCCCTGGGCCATTCCAGTCATGTAGATGGAAACATTACAGCCCAAAATGCAGATATCGAGGGTGGGGTAAAGGGAAGAATTGAAATATCCGAAATGCTGGTGCTCAAGGCAACGGCGGTTGTGCATGGCGATATTGTAACGGGAAAGCTTGTTGTAGAACCAGGAGCTGTCTTCAATGGTAGTTGTAAAATGGGTGCGGCCATCAAAGACATCATGTCGGCAGACAATGGAACAGGAACGCATGCCTACCGGGCGGAAGCCATCTGATACCTACATTCGGTACAGCAGCTTTGCCCTTCAGCTTTTTGGGGGCATAGGCATCGCGGGGTACGGAGGTTATCGCTTGGATAAATATCTGGAACTGAAATTTCCTGTATTCCTTCTCACTTTCGTGCTCATGGCCTTTGTTGGTATCCTCTACCAGGCATACAGGAACCTTAAAAAGGAATAATTGCTACGGATCATTCTGGTAACGGTCATCTTTGGACTGATCATCACGGCAGCGGTGCTGGCAGGGGACGACATGGGATGGTTTTCAAGACCCTCCTTTTTCCCCATCATCCTAATTTTTTTCATGGTTTCTAACCTGGCGCTTCATGGAGCCGCTTTGCGCACAATGAACAGGGCTCCGGAGGATTTTGTACGTGTATACCTTATTGCGACGGTTCTTCGGATACTTCTTTTTGGAACATTTATCTATGTAGTCATCCTATTGGATCGGCCAGGAGCGGGGAGAAACACCGCGTTCTTTCTCCTCTGTTATTTTCTTTTTACCATGCTTGAAGTCTTCGCGTTATTCCGACAAATAAATGCCCAAAAACAGTCCCAAGAGGGGCAAAAAAGACTTTAAACATTTTTTTTTGGTCGATTAATCAATAGTTTTGCGCTCGACTATCAAGACCGTGGATTCTCACCCTAAAAAGCCATTTACATTAGCAAAAAGCGCGTTTTTTGCACTTTTATTTTTCATTTTTTCAGGTTCAATTCAGCCTGTCTTGGGTCAGGAAGGCGAAGTTCCGGCGGCTGAGAATCAGGAGGCGCATCCCGCCAAAGAACCGAATGTGAATCAAGTGATCTTCGAGCACGTGATGGACAGTCATGTCTGGCACTTTTTCGAAGGACATTACGGCACGCTCCACTTGCCAGTCATCGCCTACACACCTGAACGGGGACTGGAGATTTTTTCCTCAAGCAATCTATACAACGAACACCATGAAGGGATTGCCTACAACGGCTACACTCTGGCTAAGAACAAACTGATGCTTGAAGGCAAGCCGGTTCTTGATTTTTCGATCACCAAGAATGTCATGATGCTTTTCATCAATGCTTCCCTTATCCTCATTGTAATGACTTCAGTTGCCAGGGCTTACAAGCGGAATGCCGGTAGGGCCCCCAAGGGCATTCAGTCATTCATTGAGCCGGTAGTACTTTTTGTAAAAGATGAAATCGTAAAGCCCAACATTGGGCCGAAGTACGAAAAATACCTTCCTTATCTGTTGACGCTTTTCTTCTTTGTGCTGTTTGGAAATTTATTGGGGTTATTACCGGGCGCTGGAAACCTTACCGGAAATATTGCCGTGACACTGACCCTGGCGGTATTGACATTTCTCATTACCAATTTCAGTGGCAATAAGAACTACTGGAAACACATCCTTTGGACACCGGGTGTACCGCTGCCCCTCCGACTGATTATCATGCCTGTTGAATTAATTGGGATTATTACAAAACCTTTTTCCCTTACCATCCGTTTGTTTGCGGCCATTACGGCGGGTCACATTGTATTGCTAAGTCTATTGGGGATGACATTTATTTACCACAGTTGGTTTGTTGGAATTGGATCTTCCATCGTGGTGATATTTATCAGTTTGATTGAGTTGTTGGTAGCAGGGATTCAGGCCTATGTATTTACGTTGTTTACATCGCTTTATATCGGGATGGCGGTAGAGGAACACGGTAGCGACCATTGATTAAGAATTTGATGTAGGAAACTACACTGAGGATACTCCAGGACAACCCTGGATTTTGTTTCACTTAACTATTTAATATTATGTTGTTCTCCATTTTAGTAGACATGAGCTACGCGGTAATGGGTGCCGGTATTGGTGCTGGTCTGGCTGCAATAGGCGCCGGAATCGGAGTAGGCCGTATCGGAGGCTCAGCAATGGAAGCCATGGCACGTCAGCCGGAAGCTGCCAATAAGCTGCAGACCTCCATGCTGATCATCGCAGCTCTTGTTGAGGTGGCAGCGCTTTTTGCGTTGGTGATTTGTTTCTCCATTTCAACCAGCACGGGAGCATAATGCAAATTGAAACTTGCCTTTGGCGATGGGCCGGGCAGGTTTCTTTTAGTACCAGGATGAAGCAAGTGAATTTTTAGAAAATTTTGATTCAAATAATCGGATAGCACCATGGAAATGTTAACCCCCGGCTCCGGCCTTCTCTTCTGGCAATTTGTCGTATTCGTAGGATTGTTTTTGCTTCTTGCCAAAACAGCCTGGAAGCCGATTTTGACTTCGCTGAAAGAAAGGGAGACCTCCATTCAAGCGGCCCTCGATTCAGCCGAAAAAGCAAAAATCGAAATGGCTTCATTGAAATCCGACAACGAAAAGCTGTTCAAAGAAGCCCGCGAAGAGCGCGACAAGATTCTGCGCGAAGCCCGTGAAGCGGGTAGTCGCCTGCACGATCAGGCGCAAGCAGATGCCAAGAAGAATGCTGACAAAATCATTGAAGACGCAAAAGCCATCATCAATACAGAAAAGCAGGCAGCGTTACGCGATGTCCGCGCTCAGGTGGCTCAATTCTCATTGAATATTGCAGAGAAACTGATGAAAAGGAATCTTTCCGATGATAAAGCTCAACAAGCACTGGTAGACGGGTTTGTCAAGGATTTAAAATTGAATTAAGAGATGGCTGATCAGCGAGTAGCTTCCCGATATGTAAAGTCCCTCCTGGGCTTGGCCGAGGAACGGGGTGTGCTGGAAGCTGTACATAAGGATATGTTGCTATTTGCCCAAGTATGCAAAGAGAACAGGGCGTTTACGGTCATGTTGCGCAGTCCGGTGATTCGCCACGAAAAAAAGAAGGCGGTTCTGGACAAGATTTTTGGGGGCAAGGTGAATCCCCTGACCATGGGTATCATTGATATTCTCACACGCAAAAACCGTGAGCCGATATTGCCAGCGATAGCAGAGGAATTTCACAATGCCTATAACGAATTTAAGGGAATAGGGAAGGCCTCCATCACCACAACGATCCCAATGGACTCGTCGTTGCGTACCAGCATTGAAACCATTGTAAAGAAACTAAGCGATAAGAAGCTGGTGGAAATAAGTGAAAAGATCGACAAGGACTTAATCGGCGGATTTATTCTCAATGTGGGTGATCGTCAGATCGACGCCTCCATCAGAAGCAAACTGCGCCTGCTGAGCCTGAAGTTCAATGAGAACTATTTTGTAAAAGGAATTTGATAATCGAATAACGAAACGAATATATGGCAGAGATCAGACCCGAAGAAGTATCCGCAATATTACGCGAACAACTATCTCAATCCCGCACGGACGCCGAACTGGAAGAGGTTGGCACGGTGCTGACCATCGGTGATGGTGTGGCACGCATTTATGGACTTACCAAAGCACAAGCGGGTGAATTGATTCAATTCGAAAATGGGTTGCGCGCCCTTATTCTTAACCTTGAAGAAGACAATGTGGGTGCCGTTTTACTGGGAGACCCTCAAGGCATCAAGGAAGGGGCCACGGTCAAACGCACAGGACAAATTGCATCCATTAAGGTCGGTGAAGGAGTTTTGGGTCGTGTGGTAGACACACTGGCCAAGCCCATTGATGGCAAGGGCCCGTTAAAAGGTGAGTTGTATGAAATGCCCCTTGAACGCAAGGCCCCCGGAGTTATTTTCAGACAACCTGTAAACGAGCCGCTGCAGACAGGTATCAAAGCGATTGACTCCATGATACCCATTGGTCGTGGTCAGAGAGAATTGATCATTGGAGATCGCCAGACGGGCAAGACGGCGGTGGCCATTGATACAATCATTAATCAAAAAGAATTCTATGAGCAAGGCAAACCGGTCTATTGCATTTATGTAGCCATAGGTCAAAAGGCCTCTACCGTTGCTGTGGTATCGGCCACATTGGAAAAAGCCGGCGCACTTCCGTATACCGTGATTGTATCGGCATCAGCTTCTGATCCAGCTCCTATGCAATTTTTCGCTCCTTTTACAGGCGCGGCAATCGGTGAGTTTTTCCGCGATACAGGTCGACCTGCTCTTGTTATTTATGATGACTTGTCTAAGCAAGCGGTCTCTTACCGCGAGGTGTCACTTCTTTTGAGAAGACCTCCAGGCAGGGAAGCATATCCTGGTGATGTATTCTATCTGCACTCGCGGTTGCTGGAGCGTGCAGCAAAAATTATTAACAACGATGGCCTGGCCCAGAAAATGAATGATCTTCCGCCATCGATCAAACATCTGGTGAAAGGCGGCGGATCGCTGACGGCACTTCCCATCATTGAGACTCAGGCCAACGACGTTTCAGCTTATATCCCTACAAACGTTATTTCAATCACCGATGGCCAGATATTCCTTGAAACGAACTTGTTCAACTCTGGTATTCGCCCAGCCATTAACGTAGGTATCTCTGTGTCACGCGTTGGGGGTTCGGCCCAAATCAAGTCAATGAAGAAGGTGGCAGGAACATTGAAGTTGGACCAAGCTCAATTTCGCGAATTGGAGGCTTTCTCAAAGTTTGGTTCAGACCTGGATGCCTCTACTAAGCTTACCATTGAACGCGGTCGCCGAAATACCGAGGTCCTCAAACAACCTCAGTATCAACCCGTACCTGTGGAAGAACAAGTCGCGATCTTGACTGCGTCAACCCGCGGGTACATTGACAAAGTGCCTGTCAATAAAGTAAAAGAGTTTGAAAAGAATTTTCTAGACCTGATGAGGGCTCAGCACAAGAACATATTGAATAATTTCAAAGCCGGAAAGATTGAGGATGCGGACATGGAAACGCTCAAGAAAATTGCGTTGGACCTGGCCGGAGGTTATTAATACGGGAGTTTTAAAATATGGCCAGTTTAAAAGAAGTCAAAACAAGGATCAGCTCGGTAACGAGTACGCAACAGATCACCAAAGCCATGAAAATGGTGGCGGCTGCCAAGTTGCGCAAATCCCAGGATCGCATCTGGCAGATGAGACCCTTTGCTCAAAAAATGAGCGCGGTGGTTCAGAACCTTTCTTCAGGAAACTCGGATGGAGATAATTGGTACAGCAAAACCAGGAAGGAAGAAAAGATTCTCATTGTTGCCATCAGCTCTGATCGCGGCTTGTGCGGATCTTTTAATTCCATGGTGATTAAAAGCGTGCTCCGCCTCCTGGAGGAAAAGTATGCTGACCAGCATGCAAGAAAGAATGTCACCATTCTGCCCATCGGAAAGAGGGCATTCGAGTATTTCGGAAAAAGACAATACTCAATCGTTGGCGACTTTGTGGATATGTTCCACGGGTTGTCTTTTGAAAAAGTATCTACAGCCGGACAATATTTGATTGACGCGTTCCGCAAAGGTGAATTCGACAAAATTGAAATTGTGTATAACCAGTTCAAGAATGTGGCTACACAAATATTGGTCACGGAACAATTTCTGCCCGTGGTTCCGGTGAAGACAACCAAAAAAGTCGATATCGATTATATTTTTCAACCTAACCAGGAAGAAATTCTTACAGGACTAATTCCCAAAGCGCTTAAAGTACAATTATATAAGGCTGTGCTGGATTCAAATGCCTCTGAGAATGGGGCGAGGATGACTGCGATGGACAAGGCCAGCGAAAACGCCGGTGAGATGCTGAAGGATCTCAAGCTCATGTATAATCGTACACGCCAGGCGGCCATTACGAAGGAAATTCTGGAAATTGTTGCGGGGGCGGAAGCACTCAAAGCAGTATAACGGGAAAGCATTGAAATGATTCAGGCTCATCTTGAAAAGGATGGGCTTTTTTATTTGATCAGACGCTGGTTGATTTGAGTAATTCCATGGAGAAACAAGGCGGATTTGACGCGGTGACAAAATACTACGATCGCCTCGCCAGGCTCGTATTTGGGCGGGCCATGATCCTATCCCAAACATATTTCCTTAATAGAATACCAGCCGGTTCCCACATTTTGATTCTGGGTGGAGGTACAGGATGGTGGTTACCAGGGCTACTTCAATTGTGTCCTGATGGCAGGATACTCTACGTTGATTCATCTGTCAAAATGTTGACGCTTGCCAGAGAAGTAGTCAACAATGATCCCCGCGTTACGTTTATACATGGTACTCATGAAGCGGTCGCCGAAGTGAAGGCTTTCGACACAATCATTACCTTTTATTTTCTGGATCTCTTTTCTCAACAAGACCTTGGTAAACTCGTGAAGATGATTTCATTTTTGGCTAAACCCGACGCCTTATGGTTGGTGACAGATTTTGTAAATACTCGCTGGTGGCATGCAGTACTTTTGCGTGTCATGTATATTTTCTTCAGGATAACCACTGGGCTCCAAAATCAAGAACTCCCGGATTGGGAAAAGATCCTCATGTCTGAGGGTGTTTCCATTTTGACGCAAAAAATGTTTTACGGAGAATTCATCACGGCTGGCGCGTACAAAGTCATGAAATAAGCGTTTTAGAATGATGGGTCTATGGGAGCAGCCATTGCATGGGGATTGGTCATTGATTGGAATCTGGCAATGGTGCCAGCTGTCCTTACCCGGTGGATAGCA
This sequence comes from Cytophagales bacterium, assembly GCA_043773645.1. GTDB lineage: Bacteria > Bacteroidota > Bacteroidia > Cytophagales > Cyclobacteriaceae > ELB16-189. The sequence goes on along the minus strand of JAYVEZ010000027.1, from coordinate 19,499 downwards.
ATACTTTAATTTTGGATCCTTTCTTACATGAGAGACCGTATCAATTCGCAATGGTCTACTTTTGACCATATTTTCTCCGATGACTGTGAAGAAGAAAGCAAATCGTCAGCGACTGATCGATCATTTGCCTGTTGTAGTATTTGAATACACTTTCTTTCCTGATGGGAAGAAGGATTTTACCTACATAAGCCCACGTTGTGAAGAATTGCTTGGGGTTGACCCGGAAGCACTGATGCGGGGACACTTGTCGTTAGAGAGCTTTATACATCCAAACGACTGGTTGAGTTTCAATGCCAGTGTGGCGGAAAGCATGCGTTACCTGGAGGAGTGGAGATGGAAAGGAAGGTGCAAGGGGAAACGAGGATATCTATGGATTGATGCGCAGGGCACGCCCGTTAAAATGAAGGACGGAAGAACAATCTATCATGGAATATTCTCCGACATTTCAGAAAAAAAGCAACTGGAGCAACGCTATCAGGACTTGATAGAGCAACTTCCCCTGGGGATTGCCATCCATTCGAAAGGTAAATTGAAGTTTGCCAATGCATTTGCCTGCAAACTCGTTGGAGCCAAAGGCCCGGAGGAGGTCGTGGGACTTGACATTCAACGGTTTATTCATCCAGACTTCTGGGAGGTTGTCAACAGCAGGACAATCCGAACTTTGGGCAGCGAATCAACTCCGCCCGTTGAGATCAAGTATGTTCGCCTGGATGGAACAATATTTGATGTCGAGGCCTCGGCTCATCCGTACCTTTATGAAGGAGAGCGTGCGGTGCAGGTAATTTTTACGGACATCACGGACCGCAAGCGAACGGAAGCAAGCTTCAGAAAGACGGAAACACTATTTTATCAACTTTTTCAAAATACTCCGCTGGCTGTTACCCTTCTCAATGAAAATGGGAAAGTGGTTCAAATCAACAGAGGCTTTGAAGAATTGTTTGGGTTCTCCATCGAAGAGCTTCAGGGCAAGGAGCTGAATCAATTTATCGTGCCGAACAATCTCGAGTCGGAGGGGAATGATATCAATAGCCTGATTTCGAGTAACCGCGTTATTCAAACCGAGACGGTGCGTTACAGAAAAGATGGAACCATGCTCTCGGTAATCATTTATGGCGTTCCGGTACTGCAGCAAGACAGGACCATCGGAATTTTTGGTATGTATGTTGATATTACCGAACTCAGAAAAGTTGAGGAGGAATTGAAAGTGAGAAATACGGAGCTCGACAATTTTGTGTATAAAGTTTCTCATGACTTGCGTGCACCGCTTTCTTCCGTGCTGGGTCTGGCTTACCTTGCTGGCCTGCCCGGCAATACCGACAACCTCGCCGACTACATCAAACTGATGGGTCAAAAAGCGACCCAGCTGGATCACTTTATTGCAGATGTGCTCAGCCATTCCAAGAACCTGAAGATGGAATTGAAAGTGGAGGAAGTTGATTTTCAAAAAATTGTTGACCAGGCTTTCAATGACCTTAGTTATCTAAAAGGAGCAGAGAATGTTCAGAAGGAGGTTTCGATTTCAGCGAAGGATTTCTACAGTGATCCATGGCGGATCGCTGAAATTTTCAGAAACCTGGTCTCCAATGCTATTAAATACAGGAGGCTGGATAGTCCGGAGACCACCATATCCATTACCATAGAAGCAGATAGACGCCAGAGTGTCATAGCCTTCAGGGATGATGGTATTGGTATTGAGCGGGCGAACCTTGACAAGATATTTGAAATGTTCTACCGCGCGAGTGAGCAGTCGGAAGGAAGTGGTTTGGGACTTTATATTGTGAAAAATGCCGTAGAGAAGTTGGGTGGCAAAGTGCAGGTGGAAAGTGAGGTAGGGAAGGGCACCACATTTAAAATTGTATTGCCGAATCAACGTCTTTCAAAATAAACAGTATCTTTCCGGGATGTCGATCGTATGCAAATTCAGGAAGTAGTTACCCCCGGGGATATACAGGAGTTTCTTACGCTCCCGGTGAGACTCTATCAGTTGACGCCACAATGGATACGGCCCCTGGATGCAGACGTAACATCGGTATTCGACAAGGAAAAGAATAAGGCCTTTCGGCACGGTGAGTGTATACGCTGGATCTTACGAAATGATGGGGGTGAAACCATTGGCAGGGTAGCGGCCTTTATTGTTGAAAAGAGCGTGCACAAGGGCAATGACCAGCCTACCGGTGGGATGGGTTTTTTTGAGTGCATCGATGATCAGGTTGCTGCTTTCACATTATTTGACCAATGCAAAACCTGGCTTAAGGCCAAAGGCATGGAGGCTGTGGATGGCCCTGTTAATTTCGGAAGTCGTGACCGGTGGTGGGGACTTCTGGTGGAAGGGTTTGAATTTGAGCCAAACTATCAGTGCAATTATAATTTTCCTTACTACCAAAAATTTTTTGAGGCCTACGGATTTCAACTTTATTTTAACCAACTTACCTACTCAAGAAAAGTAATGGAGCCCCTCTCTGAGCGTCTCTATCAAAAAGCAAAATTGGTGGCGCGCGATCCAAATTATAACTTTCGGTTCATTGGTAAGCATGAGCTGGCAAAATTGCCAGAGTACCTGAGGTTGGTCTACAATAAGGCCTGGGCGAATCGCGCTGAGAACCCCGAGTTGAGCCAGGCACAGGCGGTGTTGCTGGTGAAACAAATGAAACCGATCCTGGATGAACGCCTCTTGTGGTTTGGATTTTATAAAAATGACCCCATCGCCTTTTTCATTTCATTGCCTGAAATCAATCAGATATTTAAATATGTCAACGGAAAGCTTGATTGGTTGGGGAAATTGAAATTCCTGTGGCATAAATTGCGACAGACAAACAAGAAAGCATTTGGAATTTTATTTGGAGTGGTGCCAGAGCATCAAGGTACGGGAGCAGACGGAGCGCTCATCATGGCGTCTAGAGAGTTGTGGCAGTCTGGCAAAGTGCCGTACAAAGATTTTGAAATGAATTGGATTGGTGACTTCAATCCTAAGATGATCCAGGTAGTTGAGCAAGTGGGTGGGTATGTTTGTAAACGCCACATTACCTACCGGAAATTATTTGATGAAACAAAGGAATTCAAGCGTCACCCGTTTTTGAGATAAACCATGCAAGAAGAGGAGACACGTTCAAGTTTTTTGTGGAAAAATCTCCTTCGTGGACTGATATGGTTTGCAGTGATCATCACGGCATACATTTTGGCCAGTGAGGACATCAAAGTGTATCAGCAGGAGATCAATGACATTGGAGACCGCATGCCACTGCTGCTGGGCATTTTTACGGTTTCTGAAATCGTCTTTGGTATCATCCCTCCGGAATTGTTTATGCTCATCTGGCAATCCAAAGGGATACTTTCTGAGTATGTGGTTAACCTCAGCTACCTGACGATGATTTCATATGGTGCCGGTGTGATCGGTTATTATATCGGACATTTTTTTTCAAAGACAAACATCTATCAACGAATCAACGAGCGTTACCTCAAGCAGTATGATCGGCAGTTGAAGCGATTTGGGATATACATTGTGTTGGTGGGAGCAGTTACCCCCGTGCCATTTTCGGCTACTTGTATGCTGGCAGGGTCTGTCAATATTCCGATCAGGGATTTTCTTTTGATTTGTATTTCCAGGATCCTGCGATTCGCAGTATACGGTTGGATGGTGTGGAGCTTCCCGAATTGGTTTAGTTGACACGCTCCCGCTGCTCACTGAGAATGGAAAACCGTTCATGGAGAGCGATCACCTGAGGGATCACCATGTGTTGCTCATCATTGTACACGATATAATCTGCCCGCTTTAGTTTCTCCTCATCAGGCCATTGACTGTTAATTATAGCGTGTACATCTTGTTCGCTTCGATGGGCATCCCGATCGAGAACCCTCCTGATCCTTATGTTGACCGGGGCTGTGACAACAATCATTTTGTCAACTGAAGTGTAAGCGCCGGCCTCATACAGCAAAGCGGCCTCACGCAGTATGTACGAAGATTTTTGTTCTTGCGCCCACTGGTGATAGTCAATGGCAACCCGAGGGTGAACGAGACTATTCAATTGGGCCAATCGTTCTGCATTTCCAAAGGTGGACTTGCCCAGGAAGGTCCTGTCCAGACTGCCATCAGCATGATAGGACGCAGGGCCAAACTCATTCTTGATCTGTTCTACAAGGAGCAGATCGGTGGTCATGATGGCTTTTGCCCGATTGTCTGCATCATAAACAGGTACTCCAAAGCAATTAAAAATTCTGCTGACGAGACTCTTTCCTGCTCCGATACCCCCCGTAATGCCGACTTGCAATGGAACATTCATGATTTTAGTATTTCTTCACCACTACTGAATCGACAAGAATCAATTCAGCGTAGGGTGGCAAGCCTCGCAACGTCGGTTTCAATGTGGCGCTTTCTCCTTTTTTAAGTTCTGGCAAGGAGAGCCCAGCCTGAATCAATTTCCAGTCAATCTGAAATTGATCGTGCTCTTTTTGGGGAATAGTGAAAACACAACGAACGCTGTCGCCCCGCACTTCCATACCCCAGGAAAGCTTGGGCATCTTGAGTTTTATATTTTTCCCGATCTCCTCAATGGGTCCGACATCAAAAATTACTTCCGCTACGGGTGGATTGCGGTTAATCAGGTCATTGTTGGGTATGATGATCTCAGCGTTTTCACGAAAGTTACCATGAAGCCGGCTGGAGGTAACTTTGAGGGAGATGCTATCGGGCGTGTTTTCAATTATACTTTTAGGGCCTTCCAGTATGACCGAATCGGGCAAAATGACTACTGGGCTCGTTCTTCCGAAATCTTTCTTGAAAGAAATGTTGGACAGGTCTGCCCTCAGTTTAACTTTCCTTGTTGTCTTCGGTTCTATTTTTAACCGAAGGGTATCCGTTACAATGTAGTTTATCTGCAAGGTACCAATTTGACTCGCCACGATCGGAGAGAGGCTGGCCGCTACAATCTTGTGCGTATCGGCGGGGCGCTCCAATGCCAATGATACATCGGGGACTTTTACACCAAGACTTTTGCGAAATATTTCCCAGCCGTTACCGCTTACATTGATGGTCAGGTGGTTGGGCAATGGTTCAACGGCTACATATTTTGTATTGTCAAAATCAAACTTGAGGGGCAGCCTCAGGTTGGTGGCGTAGCTTTTATTCAGGGCATTAAAAATCCAAAATATGGCAGCAGCAAAAAAACAAAGTGCCAGCGCTTTCCAGTTGGTACGGTCAAACCGCAGCAGGTTGCTGATGGCACGTAGAAAATTCAAGCCCTAATATTCATTGTTGGCCGGCATCACTCATGCAGGAGTTTTTTTAACGGCATTGGCGGTCTTCGTCGATTCCATAGAAACAGAAGACTTAGCAAACTTCACACGGGCTCCGCGCTCAAACTCGAGGATAAACGTGTCATCCTCAATTTCGGCTACGCGTCCGTAGGCACCACCGATGGTTACCACGAGATCGCCTTTCTTTACTTCTTCAACAAATTTTTTCTGGTCTTTGGCCTTCTTTTGCTGAGGCCTGATCATGAAGAAATAAAAGATTGCGATAATGGCAACCATAAAGATCATTGAACTCCAGCCACTTCCTTGTGCTTGTAAAATAATGGAATACATCATAGTTAGATTTTTAACGTGTCAAAGTTAGCAGTTTTTCTACGGTAAATTGAAAACAGAAAAAAAGCCCTTCGTTTTTGCGAAGGACTTGAAGAATATTGCAGGAATAATCTATTTCGTGGGGCCGTTTGATTCAGCCTTGGGGAGCACCATTGCCTTAAAGCGAAGAGTAGTCGTTTTTGGCCAAGTGTTGGCGGTTACGGTGATTGTTTTGTTATTCACCCCATGCTTGCCGCTGGTATCAAATTCGGCCATTACAAATCCGCTGCCCCCAACGGGGATAGGTTCTTGTGAGAAGGTAGGCACCGTGCATCCGCAAGAAGGCTGGGCGCTTTGAATGATTAAAGGAGCCTCACCTGTATTTTTTACCATGTATTTGTAGCTAACCTTTTGACCGTCGGTTACTGTGCCAAAGTCATGATCCACCTGCTCAAAGGCGGCTACCGGAAGTGGCCCTTCTGGCTTAACATCCGATTCGGGAGTCTGAGGAGTCGTTGTTGGAGTGGCTGCTGCCGTTGCGCCTTTATTCGACTCCAGCTGCGCAAGGCGGCCCTCAAGTTCGGCAATGCGCTTTTCAGCGGCTTTGTCCTTACAGGAAGTCATCAAGGAGGTGCTGGCAATGACAAATAGTAAAATAGAAATAGTTCTTTTCATACAAATAAGATTTAGATATTCAGCCCACAAAATTATTCACAAATTTCCGATCAAAACAGTCTGTTAACAAATCTTTAACTTTTCTGACTGCCCCGAATTTGGGCGAGCAGGTCATCCACATCCTCTAGCAAACGTTCAGCCTTTCCCTTTGCTTCTGACACAACTTTTTGTCCTTGTGATTTGGCTTCTGAAGTCAACGGGGAGTCCTTGCCTGAAACCAGGTCATCAAGAAAATCTTCCAATACCTTTTTGTATTTGTCCAGCCTGAACGAAAGTTTTTCACGTGTATTGGAACCCTTATCGGGTGCGTATAAAACGCCCAAAATGGCCCCAGCGGCGGCTCCCGCGAGGAAGGCGATCAGTGTATTGCTGCTTTTTTTACTCATGACGATGGCTTAGAAAACAAAGATAATTCATTCAGGGAATAGTCAAATACTACTCAATTCGGATCGAAAAGATGGAATTTATCATTTATTGTCCATGAGGCCACGGCCACTTTTCTTGATTTTGCCAGATTGTCTGAGCTCTTTGGCAATGACATCCAATATTCCATTTATAAACAAGCGGCTCTTGGGTGTGCTATACTGCTTGGCAAGTTCGATATACTCATTGATCGTAACCTTTACGGGGATATTGGGGAAATCAATCAGTTCAGCAATGGCCATTTGTAAAATCATCCGGTCAGTGAGCGGCAACCGATCGACTTCCCAGTTCTTGGTATTGTTGGCAATCAGTTCGTGGTAGCCTGCCTCGAGTCGGGTAGCAGCGACAAAAAGTTTTTCGATAAACACCTTGTCTTCTGCCCAGTCGAGTGATAGCTTTTGAATTTCAATGACATCGGAACCTTCTTCCAGGGACTTGAGGGTCTTATCTGACATGCTGCGAACGATTTCATGATCCTCAGCCCATCGCAGGTCAGCCTCTTCAAAAAATGAATTGATGGCCGTTTCGCCTAAAATTATTTTTCGCATCAAGTGCTTCATGAAGGCTTTGTGTACATCTAGGTCGGGGGATGGCAGTGCCAGATATCGCTGAAATTCCTTATCCGGTTTGACGCAATCCCTGAACCAGTCCCGCACTTTATCCATGTGCTGATCCCAGCCACCACCGTGCCGTAGCGTTTCTTTCTTGAGGTCAGAATTTTCCCGAATGGCCTTTGTGAAGGGGTTGTTTGAAAAATTTTTGGAAGTGGTTTTCTTATCGTGACTCGCTACAGTATCCAGGGCTGGAATGAGGTTTAATACTGAATAGTAGAAGACAGTGATCTTCTCCACCTCAAGCACGATACTCTTGCGAAAAAACTCAAAGTCTTTTTTTGTTTGCTTTTGGTGGTGAGAGAGAGCCTCCTCTACGGCCTGGTCGATTCTGGGATCCTCACTTTCCTTTAAAGGCTGTCCCAGGAATTTTTTTTCAAATTGTTTCATGGCCACTGCTCGTTGGCCTTTGAGTAAGACCTTATCCTGAACTTTCATCGAGTTGAGGTCGGGCTGAAAGAACGCGTCGATGTGGTCGAGGGCCAGGAGGTACTCCGCTTCTTTGCACTGTTCATAGGCAAAGAGGCTTTGCATGATCTTAATTCGAAGGGTGCGTCTATTCAGCATGGCAAGGAACGGTAAAAAACAGGGTCGCAAGTTACATTTTGTAGAGGATAAATGGTTGATTTGAACTAAAATTCAACAGCGTCGTTTTATTGCCATTGGCGGCAACCATTCATGAAGGAACTCTCATATCTCAACAAGTACCTCCTTACTTACAAATGGCACCTGTTCTGGGGCTTGGTTTTTGTCATCATCTCAAACGTATTTCAGATTGTGCCGGCCATCATGGTAAGAATTGCCATTGACCTGGTAGTGAACAATACCAAGATTTACAGGTCATTTGATGCGACTGCCGGGCAGGCCAAATTCTTTGATGTCTTTGCCAAGGGTATTTTGATCAGTGCCGTGCTGATATTGATCATGGCCCTGCTGAGAGGCCTTTTTCTGTATTTTGTACGGCAGACATTAATCGTCATGAGCCGCCTCGTTGAATACGACCTGAAGAATGAAATATTTGAACATTACCAGACTTTACCCCTTAGCTTTTATCGCCGAAATAATACCGGCGACCTGATGAATCGCATTTCGGAAGATGTTGGCCGGGTGCGAATGTATCTCGGCCCCTCCATCATGTACGGCCTCCAGCTCTTTACCCTTTTTCTCATGCTCATACCGGTCATGTTCATGATCAGTGTTAAGTTGACGCTGTTTGCCCTCATGCCATTGCCGTTGCTATCATTCAGTATCTATTACGTCAACAATATCATTGAGAAGCGGTCAGAGGAAATTCAGAAAAGCCAATCCAGGTTGAGTACGTTTGTTCAAGAGGCCTTTTCGGGAATCCGGGTGTTGAAATCATTTACACGGGAGCATGAGTCGGTAAGAAAATTTGCGATTGAAAACGAACAGTACAAACGGCAGTCCCTCCGGCTGACCCGCGTACAATCTCTTTTCTTCCCGCTGATGTTTGGCCTTATTGGTTTGAGCACGATCCTCACCGTATATCAAGGAAGTGTTGAGGTGATCAACGGTTCACTTACGTTTGGAAATATTGCCGAGTTTATCATCTATGTTAACCTGCTGACATGGCCAGTGGCCTCCCTTGGATGGACCAGCAGCCTGGTGCAGCGTGCAGAGGCTTCACAGCGAAGGATCAACGAATTTCTTAATACAAAGACGGACCTTTTGCCAGGAAAAAATCTGCCACAGCCCATCGCCGGGAAAATTGAATTTGACCATGTTTCTTTTACCTATCCGGATACGGGTATCAAGGCATTAAAGAATCTCTCATTTGAAATTCAACCGGGAGAATCGTTGGCAATTATTGGTGGCACGGGCTCCGGAAAAAGCACGATTTCAAATCTAGTCTCGCGGCTGTATGACACCACGGAAGGGGTAATACTCATTGACGGAATCCCCATCAAGGACTTCGATCTTACAAGTCTTCGGAGTCAGATCGGCTATGTACCGCAGGATGTATTTCTTTTTAGCGATACCATTTTCAATAATATCTCTTTTGGACTGAAGGATCCTGGCGAACACAAAGTTTTGCAAGCTGCCAAGGACGCGGATGTTTATCAGAACATCATGGATTTTCCGCAAGGATTCAATACCCGGGTCGGGGAACGAGGGATTACATTGTCGGGAGGCCAGAAGCAGCGCGTATCCATTGCACGGGCCATTGTACGTGAACCCAAGATACTGATGCTGGATGATGCGCTTTCAGCCGTGGATACGAAGACTGAGAATACGATTCTCAACAGCATGAAATCCATTATGAAAGGACGTACCACCATCATCATTTCTCATCGCGTTTCATCAGCCAAACTGGCCAATAAGATCATTGTGTTGAATGACGGTGTCCTCGCCGAACAGGGTACCCATGAGGCCTTGCTGGAGCACAACGGAATCTACCGTGAACTTTATGAGAAGCAGATGATGACCGATGAAGTCGAGAGCTGATCACTTCGGAAAGATTTTGACGTAAGTAAGTTTATACGTCACGGTTGTGTTTCCCTCACTCTCCACGCGGACACCCTCCAAAACATCAGCACTTTTGTCCATCGTGAAAGTATATGTTGAATTCTTGTTTTTTGGATCCAGGTGTTTGTACAACAGAAGGTTTCCCCCAGCCGTAGAGTTGAATTCGCCCACCACGGGATAACGGGTCAGATAATCTTTGTCCAGCGAAAGCTCGAGATAGTCTCTTCCGGTATCCCCCGGATCGTTCAGGATGGCTACTTGCGCATAATTTTCCCTTCGATCGGTTGTTTTTTCTTTGTCAGCACTTCCCAGAAATGATTTTCCTTTCTTGGTTACCCAACCTGAAACGGAATAAATCCCCTCAATGGAATTGGATTTCTCTTTGCTCATGTACCTTTTCACAAGGGCGGGAAAGTCGATCTGCTCATAGGAGGAAGTGGCGCGGGCCTGTCGTGCCTGGTACAATTTTTCGAAAGAGCACCCCCCCAATAGAATCGCAGTTGCCAGAATACCTATGCATGTTATTCGGAACATGAGTGAAATTTTAAAATGGGGTTTACCTCAAAAGACATATCGCAAGCCGACACCCCCCTGAAAGCGATGGTAGCCAGGATCAATGAGGGCATCCGTGTACAATTCTATTTCGATGAAGGCAGAAAGGGGGAGGGAAAAGTACGAATACTCAAAACCAACGACGACCACAGGCCCATAAGTGAACCGCGTTTGAGTAAACTTCCCAAATTTACCATCGTCCACATTTTTGGAGATGTCATCAAAATTGTAGTCGTATTGAATGGTGGTGTTCCGCCATTGCCAGCCGAGCCCTGTATAGAATTGTAATCCTTTAGAAATTTTATTTGCATCCCATTGGTACATGAACTTAGTTTCCAAGAAAAGATCACTTAAGACTTTGTGAGTCAGGTAAGAAATGCTTTGGTATTTACTTAAGGTGTCTGGCAAATAACTCTTGAAAGCATTTCGGTAATATGAGCTGTATAAACCGCTGGCCGCTTTGCCGAAATCTGCGGCGAAAGCAAAATTCTTATTTGCGTAAAATTTGTATGTGAGGGCAAATGGATCCCCCAACTTGAAACCAATCCCCTGATAGGGGTACCTGTTTTGAATAAAGATTGGGCATACAATCCGGGCTTTGGCTCCACTCACATTGGGTACACGATAGCCCGAACTTTTAGGGCTTTTTCTGACTTGGGAAAAACCACTTGCCGCCCCCAGGAGCAACGCCATTACCAAGCACAGATATTTTAAGCAGCGCATTCGAGCAAATATAGCGCTTTTGCGATTACAGAGGGATATAATGAGGCAGGAACGGGTTTAACGTCAGACCACTTCTTTATACTGCATTTTATGGAGTTGAGCGTAAAATCCATGTTGCTCAAGCAGCTCCTCGTGGCGACCGATTTCCTTTATTTCGCCCTTGTCCAACAGGATAATTTTGTCTGCTTTCTGGATGGTGGACAGGCGGTGGGCAATCACAATGGAGGTGCGATGGCTCATCATTTTATCAATGGCCTCCTGAATCATTTGCTCAGCTTCTGAATCCACCGAGGACGTGGCCTCATCCAGGATCAGGATCCTTGGATCGTATACCATAGCACGGATAAAGGAAAGCAATTGACGCTGCCCCACAGACAAGGTGGCCCCGCGCTCCATTACATTGTAGTCCAGGGCACCCGGAAGCCGATCAATGAATTTTCGGGCTCCCACCAGGTCGGCGGCATGCATGATCATTGCATCAGTCACATCGGTATTACCCAGTGTGATGTTGTTACGGATTGTATCAGAGAAAAGGAAGACATCCTGCAACACAACGCCGATGTTTTTTCGAAGGATGGCAAGGTCGTATTCTTTAATGTCGGTGCCATCGATCTTGATGGACCCGCGATGAATGTCATAGAACCTGTTGAGCAAGTTGATGATGGAGGATTTTCCAGCTCCGGTCGCCCCTACCATCGCGATGGTTTCTCCAGGTTTGATATTCAGGTTGATGTCTTTAAGAACGTAGTCGGTGTCGTTGTAGGCAAACCAAACGTGTTCAAAGCTTACTTCCCCATTGACCCGGATGGGCTGGTGTGTACCATTTTCCATCAAGTCCTCTTTGCTATCCAGAAGGCCAATGATGCGGGAAGAACTGACGATTCCCATTTGCAAGGTATTATAACGATCGGCAATCATGCGAATGGGGCGGAAGAACATCTGAATGTACATGATGAATGCAGTCAATGTCCCAATGGTGATACCGGTTTGTTCAACGTTGAGTACGCTCTTGGCACCATACCACATGACCAGACCTATTCCCATCGCAGCGATGATTTCTGCAACAGGAAAGTAGATGGAATAATAGAGTACCGATCGCAGGTTGGAATCAAGGTGATCTTTGTTGATTTCTTTGAATTTTTCAAACTCACGCTTCTCACTTCCAAATATCTGCACGATGTTCATCCCGGTGATGTGCTCCTGTACAAATGAGTTCAGGTTGGATACAGCGTTCCGGACATCATTGAAGGCAACTTTAATTTTCTCTTTGAAGATATAGGTGGCAAGAAACATCAACGGAATACACGAAAGGCTGACCACTGACAGCCGCCAGTCAGTCCAGAACATGAATGCAAGGATGAATATTATTTGAAGAAGATCAGCCAGCATGGCGGCAAGTCCTTCACTAAAGACATCGGCCAACGTCTCTACATCCGAGATCGTGCGCGTCACCAGCCTGCCAATGGGCGTTTTGTCAAAGAACTTTAGGCGGAGACTGATAATGTGCTCATACAACTTAATTCGAATGTCCCTGATCACATATTGACCAATTCTACCCGAAATGTATGTGTGAATGTATTGAAGAATGGATTGAAATATTAGCAAGCCAATGAGCAGCAAAGTGAAATAGACCATCATCTGATACTCACCCTTTGCTACATAGTCGTCCAGGATGCGTTGTGTCAGATAGACCCGAAATGGGGAAAGAAAGCCAAGAAAAAATGTGAGTGCAATCACCACATAAAATCTGCCTTGATAGGGTTTGATGAATTCAAAAATTCGCTTCAGTACCTGGAAGTCGATGATATTACCACTGCTGACTTTTTCTTTTTCCATATCCTCAAGTTCGTCCCGCACTCAAGGGGAGAGGGAATTCTATTTGATAAAGATTGATTTTGGATAAATTACTTTCATAAGATACAGGCCCTCGGGTGGAACGTTCATTCCCGCCCGCTTTCGGTCTTTGCTTTTCAATATTGCCCTAAAGTCGTCCAGGGTTGTCTTCCCAGCTCCAACATCCAGCAAGGTGCCCACGATGGCGCGCACCATTCCTCGAAGGAAGCGGTTGGCGGTAACAGTGAAAACCAACAAGTCGCCCTTTTGATTCCATCTGGCCTGTTTGACATCACAAATAAAGTGGTTCACGTCTGTTTTCACCTTGCTGAAGCACTCAAAATCGTGCGTTCCTGTCAATAACGCGGCAGCCTGCTTCAGGGTTGGCAAGTCCAGGGGTTTGAAGAAATAAAAAGCCTGTCCGTCCAGCAGAGGATTTTTCACGCGGGTGATGTGATATTCATAGGTTCTTTCAAGGGCTCCGTATCGTGCGCTGACTTCGGGCTTGACCTGCCGGATGGATCTGATGGCGATGTCTTTCGGCAGGAATGAGTTGAGCCGAATGATGAGTGTTCCATGGTCAAAATCTTTTGAAATGTCCGCGTGAAAAAATTGCTGTGCGCAATGCACGCCGGTGTCTGTGCGGCCACTGCCCACGATTGAAATTTCTTCGCGCATCAACTTGCTGAGAACCTCCTCCACCACCTGCTGCACACCCCTCGCGTTGGACTGACTCTGCCAGCCATGGTAATTTTTGCCGCTGTAGGTGATTTCAAAAAGGAAGCGCATGTTGAGAATATGAGAATTGAAAAGTTGAGAATTGAGAATCGAGAAGATGAGAATTGGGAAGATGAGAAGGAGAGTAGACTAAATTCATGGAAAACGGATAGCTATTTATCTTTTTCGATTGCTCGGGGGTAGTATTTACATTCTTCCAGGGAACCTTGAGAGATATTTAGGAATCTCCTTTTGTCGGCTTTTCCTCTTTTTCCATGCCCCTCCGCAATATTTGCGGGGATGGACACCGCGGCTCGGCGCAATTGAGATGTCAAACCATTTGGTGTGCTCTTTGCCATACGACAAGTTCAGTAAAAGCCTTCGTTGGATTCATTGTTTAATGTTTCTCAAATTTGAGAATGTAATGAACCTTATCCAAAATCCTTACCTCATGAAATCCTGACATTCTCAATTCCCTATTCTCAACTTCTCTATTCTCATCTTCCCAATTCTCAACTTCTCAGATTCTCATAAATAATAGCTGCTCCCTGCCCCACACCCACACACATGGTGGCCAATCCATACTTTACTTTTCGTTTTGCCATCTCATGAAGTAGCGTGGCACTGATGCGCACGCCACTGCAGCCCAGGGGATGCCCGATTGAAATGGCGCCACCGTTTACATTAACGATATCTGGACTGAGTTCCAGATCATGGATGCAAGCGATGGATTGTGAAGCGAAAGCCTCATTGAGTTCAACCAATCCGAGGTCAGAAATTTTTAATCCGGCCCGATGCAAAGCTTTTTGACTCGCTGGAACTGGCCCAATGCCCATGTAAGCTGGGTCAACACCCGCCACAGCCATAGACACTATCCGGGCCATCGGTTTCAAATTGAATTTTCCGAGAGCTTCTTCGCTGACCACAAAAGAAGCGGCAGCGCCATCATTAATGCCCGATGAATTTCCTGCTGTCACGGTGCCACCGTCTTTGAAGGCGGGCTTGAGTGCCGCAAGCTTTTGCAGGGAAGTCTCACGTGGATACTCATCTTGCTCTATGGTGAGGGTATCCTTTCCACTGGGTACAAGCACAGCTATCCGTTCGTCTTTGAACTTGCCAGCGGCTTCGGCTTTGAAATATTTTTGTTGAGATAGCAAGCTGAATTGATCTTGCTCTTCCCGGGTGATTTTCCATTTCTCGGCTACGTTTTCTGCAGTTTCACCCATGCTGAAAGGGTGATACTTTTTGGCCAGCGCAGGATTGGTGAACCTCCAACCCAAGGTGGTATCAAACATTGTCGCATTCCGAGAAAATGGACCTTCCGCCTTTGCCATCACGAAAGGTGCCCGACTCATGCTTTCGGCCCCACCAGCGATAAACACTTCGCCATTTTGCGTCATGACTCCCAGCGCAGCATTCATGATAGCCTGTAAACCGGAAGCGCAGAGGCGGTTGACCGTTACACCCGCTGCGGTTGTCGGCAGACCTGCGAGCAGGAGAGCCATTCTTGCCACGTTCCGGTTGTCTTCGCCCGATTGGTTGGCGGCGCCAAAAATGACTTCCTCCAATAGGTTGAGATCGATGGTGGGATTTCTTTTCACCAACTCAAGAATGACCAGGGCAGCGAGATCATCCGGACGAACCGATGCCAACGCCCCACCGTATTTGCCGATGGGCGTGCGAAGGATATCCACGATGTATGCCGATTTCATTGGTTTTGATTCATTTTTATCCCGATACGAACGATGACAAAAATCCCTACTTTTGACATCCTGTAAAACGGACTCAAGTTACTTCAACCTCATTATGTGGCAAAGAAAGCAGACAATATTCCTGGTGATTACCGCCGCGTGTACAGCACTCATGATCTTTTTTCCGATATGGTTGGCCATGGACAAGGATGCCGAAAAGATGCTATTTGCGCTCCATTACACCATCAAGGTTGGTGATGTCAGGGACACTCATTATTTTCCTTATTTGTTATGCGCAGTATTTGCAGTTGCCTCGACAACCGTTGCCATCCTTGAGATTGGCAAATTCGAAAACAGGTTGTTGCAACTCAAATTGGGCGCCCTCAATTCACTCCTCATGACCGGTGCCATCGGGACGGCGGTTTATTTTGCCACCCGACTCATCAAGGCAAACCAATTGGGAGGCGAATACGGTCTGGGCATGTACCTGCCGGCCCTGGCGATGATCAGCAACCTGATCGCCAACCGGTTTATACGACGCGATGAAAAACTCGTGCGCGATTCAGAACGAATTCGCTAAAAGATTGTTAAACCCACATTGTCAAAATAATTACACCATGGCACAAACCAAACTAGGAGAAAACACAGTAAATACTTCAGGAAACTTGCCCATGGTTGGCAGCACCGCTCCTGACTTCACCCTTACCGGAAATGATTTGAAAGACATTTCTTCCAAAAACTTTTCAGGCAAGAATGTAGTTTTAAACATTTTTCCAAGTATTGACACCGGTGTCTGTTCCACATCCGTACGTGAGTTTAACAAACGCGCCGCTTCCCTGAACAATACTGTTGTGCTTTGCATTTCCAAAGACTTGCCTTTTGCCATGAAACGATTCTGCGGAGCTGAGGGAATTGACAAAGTGGTCACCCTCTCTGATTTCAGGAACAAAGGCTTTTCAAAATCCTTTGGTATGGAAATGATTGACGGAGGAATGGCTGGCTTTTTTGCACGCTCAGTTGTGGTCGTCGGATCAGATGGCAAGGTGAAGTACACAGAATTGGTTCCTTCCATTGGACAAGAGCCAAATTATGATGCGGCGTTAAAAGCGTTGTAGATCACTTAGGCTTCCAAGCGATTTTTTCAGCGGCTGATTTATCAACCCTTTCGCGGCTGAAATAAACCGGGAAGTGCTGGTCAGTAGCCCAAAGCTCAAACAAGTTTCTATAATATTGGCTGTCGGGGTCACCGCTTTGCCCTGGCGTGTTGGTAAACATGGTTTTATCCCAGTCGCTTACATCGGTGACCATTCGAAAGGAAGCTCCAGAGGATTGGTTATCACTGTTGGTCGTCATACCCGGCGTTGATCCATTCCCACCCCTCGGCAACGGACCCACTTCCAACTTCTTCCGGACTGAATCGGTGACTGCATTACTCAATGGGTGTTTGATCAAGACGTGGTGATATTTTGTTTGACCATACTGCCACAGCTTCATATCATTACCGAGTTTGACTGACAAATCTTTCACCACTTCTTCCAGGCAGGTCACAAGCAATTGATCGCGTTTCAATGCTGGATTTCTTCCGAGAATCGGATCGGCATGGGTCATCCAATCCAATACTTTGCTCATGGGAATGGACCGGATAAATTTTCTTCCATTTTCCGGGACAACCAGATCGCGGAGCGTGCGGGAAATCTTTTTTTCCCATGCCACATAGATTCCAGCAGCAACAGAGTTCTTGTCCAGCACAAAATCCCATTGCTGCAGCACCATTCGGGCCTCTTCAGCTTTTGGATCTTTTGAACTGACATTTTTCAGGAGCGGCACCAGCGACCGGGCAGGTAAGGAGAGATAATCGAACTGCAGTTTCATCATGTCTTCCTGAGAATGTTTTCTTCCCGAACCCAATACCTCATTGATGCGATGAACCCTGGAGGGATCGGCCCAACTCAAGCCCACGGCATTCCGATGTTCGTAATCCGACGGCACATTGTTTTCATTGGCGGTGGCCCAAAATCCTTTTTGGGGATTTGATACATGGGGCAGTGACGAGATGGGCAGATATCCATCCCATTCATAAGATCCATCGCCGGGCACCGGGATCAATCCTGTCCAGTTATTTCGTATGGGAGCAATTCCAACGGCCTGCCATCCTATATTACCTTTCTTGTCGGCCCAGATCATATTTTCTCCGGGAAGATGACTGTATGAGCAACCCTCACGAAACTCTTCCCATGTCTTTGCCTGGTCGATGCGGAGACTTGCCAGGTAGGGTGCACCGCCAGGTTCCAGCCAGGCACAGCGCACGGCATAAGCCACATTATTCTTGGGATCAACAAATGAAACCGGACCATGACGGGTGAACTTGTGTTCCACGATGGCATCGGCATCTCCTTTCACCGTGATGGTATCGTGGATGACCTTCATTTCCTCCCAAGCGCCTTGATACTTGTATTGATTTTGATTTTCAGGATTGAGCTCATAGACCAGGAGGTCTTCACCGTCGATGGAAAATATGGTCAGACCCCAGGCCCCAAAGTCATTGTGTCCGATAGAAATTCCAGGAATGGTGGGTTCACCTCCACCGACCACGTTCCAACCAGGCGCAGAAAGATGCGCCATATACCTAAGCGAAGGTGCGGCAAGGGGACGGTGCGGGTCATTGGCCAGCAATGGGGAACCAGTTTGCGACAGGGCTCCACTTACAATCCAATTGTTACTTCCAATTGTTTGCTTTTCGGTTGCCATCAGCGCATCATAATCTTGTTCATCTCTTAAAGCCAGCGATTTATATAGATCTTTGCTAGGATTGGAACTGGCGATGAGATCTTCCGGGACAAATCGCAGCGGTTTTCTAAATGCATTGTATAATTCAATAACGCTGTCAAGCAGTAGGTCCTTTCGTATTTTTCCATCGATGGCAATGTTTGGATCGCCTGGTTCGAAATCGGAAGCCTCCTTCACCTTGTCGATGCCCAGGGTGGCAACGGCGCGGCCCAGGGCAACTTCACTTGGCAGATTTCCGAGCAGTCCCTGGTGACGGGAGATCACAACATCGGGTGTCCATTTGCCCGGCTTAATTCCGAGCAACTTAAATTCCATCGGCAATAGATCCGGATTTTCTTCTGTTTCGCTGATATAGGCATTGATGCCTTCTGTAAAATCCGTAATAATTTGTTCCCCATGAGGATGATAGTGATTGAATTCTTTTTTCAAGTCACCCCTGAACTTGAATAACCGGGCGCCGATGTCGCGTTTGAGTTCCCGTGGCCCGAGAATTTCTGCAACCGTGCCGGTGGCTTGCCTTCTCCAGATTTCGAATTGAAAAACCCGGTCTTTGGCCGCTGCATAACCTTGCGCGAAGAAGAGATCGTGTTCGTTCCTGGCGTAGATGTGATTGACACCGTATGGATCGCGAATCACCTCTACAGATTCCTGCAGTCCTGAGATTTTTACGTCGGTGGATGGTTTGCAAGAGCAGAAGGCACAAAGTGCAAAGCAAAATAGAACAGTCTGATTCTTCATGAGCGTTGTCAATTTGATAGGACAATATAATACACAAGCCGCGGGGCTGAGCAGAGAATTTGATGGGAGGAGCAGGGAGATTACGGCCTCACGATGCAGCGATCTTTCCCACGGCCTCAATGAGCCTGTCGAGGTCTTTGGTGGTGGTGTAGACATGGGGCGTGACGCGCACGGCACTCACGTTTTCCCATACAATGGAGGTTGTATGAATCTGATAGTCGCTGAAGAGTTTGGACCCCACATCGCCGGGGCTCATTCCATCAACGCTAAAGGTTCCGAGGGCACATGAGTATTCCGGTTTGAGTGAGATGTGCAGCTTCACCCTGGGATTTTTAATAACGGCATTGCACCAGTAGGTTTTCAGGTAGTGAAGCCTTTCCTGCTTGCGTCTGCTGCCAATGGCATTGTGAAAATCAATGGCTTGTCCGATGGCCTGCTCCGGTGCGAAGGAGCGTGTGCCCAGGGCTTCGAATTTCCGGATGTCAGGGCTTTGAGGTTTGTCATTCGGAAACAGGGGCCATGTTTTTTCTATCAAATCTTTTTTCACATACATCATGCCGGTACCAAACGGAGCACAGAGCCATTTGTGTAAACTGGTGCCGAAATAATCGCACTGGAAGTCGGAAATTTTATAATCGAGGTGAGCAAAAGAGTGGGCTGCATCCACAATGCTGATGATGCCGCGTTTGCGTGCTTCGGCGCA
>JAYVEZ010000026.1:0-6481 GCA_043773645.1 Cytophagales bacterium | reverse complement strand
AAGAAGTTTTGTTGGGATTGATTGGGATCGATGGTTATGCGCAGGCTATGGGAGACCTCTTCTTTGTCTTTGCTGGTTAGCCTATAGTGAAGGTCAAGTTGAGATATTCCGTAATCGTCCTGGATGTTTCCAGCCAGGATAATGGATTTGAAGAGGACAGAGTCTTTCAGGTGATCAACTACAATGGTGGGATTCTGATCTTTGATTACATCAATCCGGTATGCAATTCGATCTTTATTCTTGCTGTTTTCGTTTTCCAGCGTGATGGCATACTCTTCAGGATTGAAGAATCCCTGACCGAAGATAAACATCTCATTATCTGTTTGTTGCATTGGATCTGACTTGGATTTTGAGGAGAATGATATATGGGCAAATTTGGTGTTTGCAGCGTTTAATTGCCATTGAATCCTTGTGCCCTCTGGTATTTCGATGTTGCCAGCATTGGTAAGCTGCTGAGTGGCCCGCCCGATGTATCGTGGAAATTGTAGCTGCACATTCAAATTCAAGAGCTCAGGTCTATTGACCATTTTGATCATGAGGGGTGAAGAATAAAATCCGGCGGCCTCCAGTTGAAAGGGGAAATCCTGTTGGAGTTTTTCGAAAGTGTATGAGAAGAATCCGCCCTTCAATGTTTCCAATTTCAAACGTTGTTGGCCCGCTGCCAGGTAGACAGCCTCTGGAAGGGCCTCCCCTTTCAGCCTGATCTGTAAGACAAAATCCTCGTTGGGAAATGCGATGAGTTTTTCGTTTTGGACAATGAAATCAAAGGGTGCCTGTGGCGAGAATTCCTGGTTAAAATGAATAATGCGATCTGCACTTTGCGTGAAAATATTCTGATTTACAGCAAAGATTAAGGCGCTTACTATCAATGGAATCAAAAGATACTTTAAATAGCGTCTGTTGTCCCTTAAGTCTATACTGTTCTCGAATGAAAATCCAGAAAAGGATGACGCGTTCTGTTCAAGGCTTGCCTCCAGCAGTACGCTTCGGTTGGTGGTCATGGAGGCGAGCTGAAGAAAATTAAGCAGTCGATCCTGGATGGTTGGGAAATACTTGCCGATCATGCGCGCGCTTTGTTCTTTACCAATCCCCCGACCCGCCAGCCACCAGGCAAGCGGCAGGCGCAAAAAGCGAAAGAGACAATAAGCTACGGCAGCGAAGAAGAGGATAAAAAGGGAAAGGCGGACCCCTTTGCCAAGCCAAAGGTTATACTCGATAACAGTGGCCAGCAAGAAATAGGCGAGTAGGAGGGTTATGGAGAGAATGATGCCCCGCAGGAATAAATTCAAATAATGCTTCCTCCGGAAGGAGGATATTTTTTCATCTATGGCCTTGACTTGGTTCCCCATGCTTGATGAAAACGAAAGTAGAAGATAGTTAGTTTAAACGTATCTAAAGATAAGCAGGTCACCCCGAATTCAAGAACGAATTACACGGGATTCAGCTAATACCGTCACCCCGCTGGGGTATCCACTGCAGCTCTTTTTCAAAATACTCCATGACGTGCATCTTTAGCAATTTCTCCTGCTCCAGTAGATCAAACCGCGGGAGTTTTTTGATCATTTTCCAGTGAGGCCAGCCATCCTGATCGAGACCTTCCAAAGTGTAATACCCCGAGAAGCTCAGGACTTTGCAGATCGCAATGTGTAGCAAATCCTGTTTTTGTTCCTTTGTAAAAAGCTGGTGGCCCTTTCCTAATTCCTGGACTCCAATTAGAAAAAGCACCCCGTTGAGATCTTTGGGTCTTTGACCCAAAATCCGTTCAATTTCTTTCAGGAGGGACTGCCAATTTCTCTCCTGCTCAAGATCGCGTTTAAGCATGGTTTAGTGCCTCCCAGAATTCGAATGCCCTTCTCAAGTGGGGGATAACGATGGTACCTCCGATGAGAGTGGCCACACCCATTGCTTCATTTACCTCTTCTGTCGTTAGCCCAATTTCCTTGCATTTGCCCAGGTGATATTTTACGCAATCATCGCAACGGAGCACGAGGGAACAGGTCAGACCGATCAATTCTTTGGTTTTTATGTCTAGAATGCCTTCAGCATAGGCATTGGTATCCAGGTTGAAAATGCGCTTTAGAATGAGGTTATCGGCAGCCCCGATCTTTTCATTCATGAGGCTGCGGTAGTCATTGAATTGTTTTACAATGTCCATATAAGTAAATTTTGGTATAAATATCCCTCTTACAGGAAGGGAAATCAAATGTTGAAGGCAAATACCATCGTCGAAGACTTTGTTTCATTGTTCTTTCCGCATTATTGTCTGGCCTGCTCGGGTCCTATGGTGAAGGGTGAGGAGATTCTTTGCACCTCCTGCCTGACGGAACTGCCAAAGACAAGCTATCACTTGCAGAATGAAAATCCAGTGAAGAATCGACTTGCCGGACGACTTCCATTGAAGTATGGATGGGCATTTTTGAAATTCCGCAAGAGCGGCATGGTTCAGCACTTGCTGCACCAATTAAAATATAACAACCATCCGGAAGTAGGTGTGAAGTTGGGTCAGGCATACGGACTTGAACTTTTTCGTTCGGGATATGCCAGAGAATTTGATCTGATTGTTCCGGTGCCGCTGCACACTTCACGCAAGAGACAGCGTGGATACAATCAAAGCGCAAAATTTGCTGCGGGGCTTAGTCAGGCATTAAATATTGAGTGGGATGAATCAGTGTCCATTCGGACTCACCATTCCGAAACCCAAACACACAAGAGCAAAACAGACCGTTGGGAAAACGTAAGAGATGTTTTTTCCGTCACAACGAATATACCCATGAACACGAAAAGAATCTTGCTGGTGGATGACGTCATTACAACAGGCGCTACCCTTGAAGCTTGTGGTCAGCACCTCATTTCCCGGGGCTGTCAGGAACTGAGCATAGCCTGCATCGCTGAAGCCCAGTAGAGAATTTGAGCATTCAGGCCGATTGAATTAAAATAAAAAAACCCTTCATTTCTGAAGGGTTTAGCACAAATATTCTTGATTTCTCTAGTTTGAACCAGCGCGGATCATCGCGCAACGGAAGCCAATTGTGGCCGTTGCAGAATCCTGATCAAGGAATCTACGTGTACCGGGCGACATCCAATAGGCTACGTCTTTCCAGCTTCCACCTTTATAAACCCTTGTCTTATCACTGATCAGTGAGATGAATGCAGTGGGATTATTTTCTACCCAATCACCATCAACACCTGGTTTTGGTTTACTTGCTTTGCCTGGATCTTTTGTGGGATCCTTCAAGCGATAATGGTTGTCATATTTGTCTCCACCATCCAGGAAACCGTCGCGACGCATTGGGTTGAGATCGTCAAAGTCCTGATATGAAAGAGGACGATAAATATCCATCACCCATTCGCTTACGTTTCCAGCCATGTTGTAGAGCCCGTAGTCATTGGGAGGGAACTCGTATATATATGATGTGATCAAGGCACCATCGTTTAGTCGACCCGCAATACCTGCATAATCACCACGGCCCCTTTTAAAATTCGCAAGAAAGAATCCCATTTGTTTTCCATAAGGATTGCGAAGAGCATGACCATCCCAAGGATAAATTCTCTGATGTGTTTGCATTTCTTCAAGCCACTGTGTGCCGATAAGTGCCTGGGCTGCGTATTCCCACTCAGCCTCTGTTGGAAGTCGATATGCAGGAATAACCACGCCAGACTCTAACTGGATTCTGCCGCCTGCTGGTACTTCAGGAAGTTCCAAGCCGGATTCCTTCATGAGTTGAGCATTTACTTTATGGGTGCGCCATTTAGCATAATTGTTGGCTTGCGTCCAGCTAACCCCGACTACCGGGAAATAACGAAATCCTGGATAGCGTAGATAGTGATCCACATAAGGGTCATTAAATGCCAACTTACCCACCCAAACTGTGGTATCAGGCTTTGCGGCCTCTTTGACTTCTTGAGTTGAATCTTTCCCCAACCAGTGCAAATATTCAAGCCAGTGAATGTTTGCAATCTCGGTCTGGTCCATGTAAAAAGAGGCTACTGAAACAGTCCTCTCAATGTTATCCCGGTAGGACATTACGTCTTCTTCAAAAGAGCCCATTACCGCACGGCCTCCCTCGATAAATACAGTATTAGGGGCATCCGGCTGGCCCCTGAAGGGTTTCACCTCGTATCCACCTGCCTCTGTATCATTGTACTTAAGGTTTGTAGTGGTACTCATCTGGCCAGGATTAATGGCCGTTTTTTCCGCATTCTTCTTACCCCCGATGAGGGAACAAGATGCAATCAAGAATGTAGCGCCAACTACTGCTAAAAGACCTTTTATCTGCTTCATTTTATCTAAGTTATTGAACTAAAGCAACCGCTAATATAAAGAGATAATTCTGTGTTTTCCAAAGCGAACCGAATTTTTGATGAATCCTTAATGCAAGTGGGCAGGATGATGAGACGTCCGCAACCATTCCCCTAACGGAATGAGGGACAAAACTATTGTGATGACCCGCCTGGAATCGGCCTACTTACTCATTGGATTGGGGACAGGAATACTCACTTTTTCTATCAAGGGCAACAGAATCTTCAATGCTGCTTCGACCGAATCCATATTTTCTATGAACAGGGTGGGTCGACCCCCCTGATCTTTCAAGCGGCATTGTCTGGAGTGCATTTGAACAAAGGTTAATATGCCTCCGAAGACATCGGATTTGAAATAGCTGTCCTGATTGCCCACAAACGTTGCGCGCAATTTGTTGTTCTTTAAACTGATCTTTTCAAAACCAAGGTGCTCTCCTACCCACCTCAGACGGACAGTATGAATCAACTGTTGAACGGATGGAGGGGCTTCTCCGAAGCGATCTTTCAGTGACGATACAAATTGATTCAGTCCCTCTTCATCTTTAATGCTATCAAGCGTAGAATATAGTTGCAACCGCTCACGGGTACTTGTTACATAGTCATCCGGTATGATAATCTCAAGATCTGTTTCAATGACACAGTCCGGGACGATGAGTTTTGCTTTTTCTGACAGCTCTTCTGCAAAAAGATCCTTGAATTCATTCTCCTTCAGGTCCTGAATGGCATCATCGAGAATCTTGTGATAAGTATCAAATCCAAGATCATTGATGAACCCACTTTGTTCGGCACCCAACAAATTTCCAGCGCCCCGAATGTCGAGGTCTCGCATGGCAACTTTGAAGCCATCGCCCAATTCAGAAAACTCCTCCAGGGCGGCCAATCGTTTCCTTGAATCGGAACTGAGAACAGACGCCGGTGGAGTGAGCAGATAACAAAACGCTTTTTTGTTTGATCGGCCAACCCGTCCACGCATTTGATGCAAGTCGCTAAGTCCAAACATATGGGCCTGGTGGATGATGATGGTATTTGCATTGGGAATATCCAGGCCGGATTCAATGATATTGGTAGACACCAGCACGTCGTATTCTCCTTCAATGAAGCGCATCATTACCTTTTCAAGCTTGTCACCCTCCATCTGGCCGTGGGCAATGCCAATGCGCGCATCGGGGACAAGCTTGTAAATTGTATTGGCAACGCTGTCGATGTCACTCACGCGGTTATGTACAAAAAACACCTGACCCCCGCGACGAACCTCATAACTCACCGCATTACGGATGATTATTTCATCGTAGGCGTGAAGCTCTGTTGTGACCGGTTGACGGTTGGGCGGGGCTGTGGCAATAATGCTCAGGTCACGTGCACCCATCAGGGAAAAGTGGAGGGTACGAGGAATGGGGGTTGCCGTAAGCGTGAGGACATCAATGTTAACCCTCAATTCTTTCAGTCGATCCTTGACCTTAACACCGAATTTTTGTTCTTCGTCAATCACCAAGAGGCCAAGGTTTTTAAACTCAACATCTTTGCTCACAATCCGGTGGGTGCCAATCAGGATATTGATTTTTCCCTCTTTGGTTTCATTCAGGATTTCCTTGATTTGTTTTTCCGATTTGAAGCGAGAGACATATTCAATCTTTACCGGGAAACTCGAAAGACGTTCTGAAAAAGTGCGGAAGTGCTGCATGGCGAGAATGGTCGTAGGAACGAGTACCGCCACTTGTTTGCCGTCTGCCGTTGCCTTAAAGGCGGCCCGGATGGCCACTTCAGTCTTTCCGAAGCCCACATCCCCGCACACCAACCGATCCATGGGATGCGGGGTTTCCATGTCTTTCTTTACGTCTTCGGTGGCAGTGGCCTGATCGGGCGTGTCTTCGTACAAGAAAGAGGACTCCAACTCGGCTTGTAAAAAACTGTCGGGAGAGAAAGCAAACCCAGGTGCCTTTTTTCTCTTGGCATATAACTCAATGAGCTCGCGCGCGATGTCTTTGACTTTATTTCTGACCCTCGCCTTTTTGTTTTCCCACTCGTCAGAACCCAGTTTGCTTATGACGGGTGGAGCGCCTTCTTTTCCGGAGTATTTTGAAATTTTATGCAAGGAATGAATGCTCGCAAAGAGCATGTCATTATCGCGGAACACCAATCTGACTGCCTCCTGTTCCTTTCCGTTTACCTCCTTTTTCTCAAG
>JAYVEZ010000025.1:0-3932 GCA_043773645.1 Cytophagales bacterium | reverse complement strand
TATTGCAATTGACTAAGTTGAACTTTGAATGCAACCGTTGCCAATGCAAACAATCATATTTTTATTTCTTCAATTCAGATCGCCGATGCCAGATCAGATATATTGCGGGCAGTGTAATGAGTGTGAGGATTGTATCAGAAATCAATCCACCAATCATGACCACCGCAAGGGGTCTTTGTGTTTCCGAGCCTATTCCCGTCGAAAGGGCTGCTGGGAGTAGTCCGAATCCTGCCATAAGAGCGGTCATTATTACAGGACGAACCCTCGACAGGGCACCATCAATAATGGCTGTTCGAACTTCTGCGCCAGCCTCTTTGAGCTTGTTGAAGACGGATACCAGGATTACCCCGTTTTGTACCGAAACACCAAAAAGAGCGATGAACCCTACGCCGGCTGAAATACTGAAGTGTATTCCCGTGAAAAACAGTGCCATTATCCCACCAATCAATGCGAATGGAACGTTCATGAGAACAGCCACTGCGTTCTTAACTGAATTGAACATGAAGTACAACCACATAAAGATCAGGGCTATTGAAATGGGAATGACAACTTTAAGCTGGTTGGTTGCCCTCACCTGGTTTTCAAACTCGCCATTCCATGTCAGGTCATACCCTTTGTCAATCTTAATGGAGGCGCCTACTTTTTCCTGAGCTTCTGCGATGGTACTCCCCAGGTCACGGCCTCTCACAGAAAATTTGATTGGAATAAACCGAAGATTATTTTCCCTGTACACAAAGGAAGGGCCATTCTGAAGTTTCACTTCCGCAATTTCATGGAGGGGAATTTTTGTGCCATTGGTACAGGGGATCATCAGCCTTTCAATGGCATTTTCATTCTTTCTGAATTCCGGAGAGAACCTGACGCGGATATCAAATCTTCTTTCGCCATCGTAAAAAGTTGAGGCTTTTTTCCCCCCTACAGCCATTTCAATAATATCATTGGCCTCAGCAACGTTGGCTCCGTAACGGGCCATCTTTTCGCGGTCAAGTTCAATGCGAACTTCCGGTGCTCCAAGGCTTTTGAAAATACCAAGATCCTGAACACCACGAACAGTGCTCATGATGGTGCGAACGCTGTCTGCTTTACGCTCCAGGATAGTAAGATCATCGCCAAAAATTTTTATAGCCATTTCACCTTTTACTCCGGATACCGCTTCCTGCACGTTGTCTGAAATTGGCTGTGAAAAACCGAAAACGACGCCTGGAAAGTGACCATTCAGTTTGTTCTGCATGTCTTTAATGATTTCTTCTTTGGACAGACCGCGTTTCCATTCGTCCTTGTGGAAGAGGTCAACAAAGAACTCAACATTGAAGAAGCCGGTTGGGTCGGTTCCATCGTTGGGCCTGCCATTTTGAGATATTACACCCTTTACTTCAGGGTATTGTTGAAATATCTTCCGCATTTCGGACGACATCTGATTGGCGGTTGTAAAATTGATGCTTTGGGGCATGCTGGCTCGCACATAGATTGATCCCTCGTTTAAGGAAGGGAGAAACTCAGATCCAAGCCTGGTGAAAACGAAGACGCTAATGGCAAGAAGAAAAGCTGAAGTGCCAATGCGGCGCCATGGGAAATTTAAAGAGTTCTCCAAAATGGGGACGTAAATCTTTTTTATCCATCGAACAAGAAAGTTCTCTTTCTCAACGATGTTTTTCGTAAACAAAAGTTTTGCCAGAAGAGGAACCAGGGTTAACGTGAATATAAGTGCGCCCGTCAAGGCAAAACCCATCGTATAGGCCAATGGGCTAAACATTCTACCCTCTACTTTTTGAAAAGCAAAGATGGGAATGAGCGCCGTGATGATGATCAATTTGGCAAAAAAGATTGGCTTGCCCATCTCAACGGAAACGTCGGTGATCATGGACATCTTGCCCATTGCGTTAAATTTTTCTACACCTAGTTTGATTTGCTTGTGAGCAAGGTATGCGAAGACGCCCTCAACCATTACCACAGCTCCATCTATGATAATTCCAAAGTCGATGGCACCAATCGAAAGTAGATTCGCTGACATTCCTTTCATTCTCATACAGATAAATGCAAACAGGAGCGCGAGGGGTATAATCAGGGCCACGATGACTGTGGCCCTCCAGTCAAGTAGGAATATGGAAACAATCAATGTAACAAGCAGTATTCCGATGGTCAGGTTCTCGAGTACCGTATGAATGGTGAGGTTGACCAGGTTGGTTCGATCATAGAATACTTTGATTGCGACGCCTTCCGGGAGTACGCGGCTGTTGAGATCGTCGATCTTTTTGTTCAGGTCTTTGAGTACCTGACTTGGGTCTTCGCCTCTTCGCAGCAATACGATCCCCTCTACGACATCTTGTTCATCGTCCCGCCCTACTTTTCCCAGTCGTGGTGTATAGAATTCGGTTACGTTGGCTACGTCTTTGATAAAAATAGGAGTCTCATTGATATTTTGAATGATGATCCTTTCTAAGTCCTTGATCCCTTTCACAAGCCCAAGACCTCTTACCAAAAAGGCCTGCTGACCTTTTTCAATTACATCACCCCCCACATTTCCGTTGTTTGCCTGGATGGCGTTGAATACGTCTTTAGGACTAAACTCATAAGACTTAAGCCGCTGAGGATCCAGGGTTACTTCAAAAGTCTTTACTTCACCGCCAAAACTGATCACATCAGCAACACCAGGCACCGCTTTCAGTCTTTTATCGATTACCCAATCCTGAATCTCCTTTAATTCGCGCAAGGTTTTTTGCCCGCTGCCGTCCAGGGTATAGCGATAGATTTCACCGGTTGGGCCCGAGGGAGGCTGTACCTCGGCATCCACGCCCTCAGGCAAGGTGACGTTTTCAATCTGATTGTAAACGACTTGCCGGGCATGAAAATCATCCACATCATCTTCAAAAAAGATTGTCACCACAGAAAGGCCAAACAGGGAAATCGAACGGAGACTGGTTTTCTTGGGTACAACATTCATTTCCACTTCGATCGGTATGGTGACAAATTTTTCCATCTCTTCTGCACTTCGCCCCGGCCATTGGGTAATGATAATAACACGTGTATTGATGACGTCAGGAAATGCCTCAATGGGTGTCAGAATAAAACTGCGAACGCCGAGAGCGATGATGAGGGCCGTTCCAACAAAAATAAGTATTGGGTTTTTTAATGAAAATGTCAAGATTGACTTTATGAATTTGTTCATAAGGTTGTCTAATTATAAATGCAATTATTCATTGCTGGATTACTGATTGAGATAATGATGTAGCTGATTTCTTCCTCATTATTGAGGCAGGCATCAGCCAAATTCAACAGCTGAATCTTGTAATTAAATGATGAGCTGTCTGTTCGTTAGAAAGATGCATTCAATACTTTCGACTGAATATGCAAAGTCGTCCGTATGAATTTCGGAAATAGGATGGTTCGAAGGAAGGGACATCCCGGAAACCGATTGCCACACATGTGAGTCGTGATCAGGTTCTTCCTCTTGTTCGCTTTCGCTCCTGGAGTCATAGACCAGAAAGCCGGCGGGGGGGTAGTTGCTTTGTACACTAAAGTGACATTCAGACGTGCTCACCACATGGCGAGAGGCATGCACCAATTGCCATTCTTCCACCACAGATCCCGAAAGGAAGAGCAGGATTAGTATAAGCGATATGGTTTCTTTCCTAAACAAATGAATTCTATGTCTTCGTTTTTGCGGATCATTAAAACAGCCACGCGAACCGTATGCCATATGTCACAAGTCTGCCATCCACCGGTTGGTTGACATACATATTGGACAAGGTTTGCGTATAGACAAGGTGTACCTGAAAGAGGCTTGTGCCTCCTCCGGAATCAATGTCAAAGCCAACGGATGCCTGTATGCCAAACTGGTTTCTTACGTAGTTGTCCGTTACCCAGTTATATGGATGAAAGCCATCAATTACACTTTGGAAGGTTTGATTAACCCGCGATGTATGGATAAGGGT
>JAYVEZ010000024.1:0-4819 GCA_043773645.1 Cytophagales bacterium | reverse complement strand
ACTTTTCCCGTGGGTTGTTCCGCAGAGACTTCGGCCTCTGCCCCACGCACTTGCGAGAAGCCCTGGTGGGGGAGCACTACTTGTGAGCCGAGGGATATCAGGAATAGAAGGGATACGACTTTATTCACGGTGAGAACAGGGGTTTAGCACCTTCAATTTACTAAAAACTACTGGATTGCCATTGACCTGATAACGTTCATTGCATTTCCATGGAGAAATTGAATGTGCCTTTTCTGAAAGCGTCTTAACTTTACATCTCAACGAAACAAGTTATGGCGAAAAATCGCTTGATTAATCCCTTTTCAAAAGTTAACAACGATACGGGCTTTGGAAGCAATGCCAGTTACGGAGGCCGTTTCATCAACCGGGATGGAACGTTTAATGTTCGAAAGGAGGGCCAGGGGTTCTGGCAACGGTTTAGTGTGTTCCACACCATGCTAAACCTGCCACTTTGGAAGTTCATCACGGTGATCATCCTATTCTTTATCGCTGTCAATCTAATCTACACCATGATTTACCTAATGTTGGGCACAGACCAGTTCATTGGAATGATTGCCAATGACCGGTGGGCTGAAATCAAAGAAGTCTACTTCTTCAGCACTGAAACTTTCACAACCGTTGGGTATGGTCGGGTCAATCCGGTTGGCGATGGCGCCAACTTTGTTGCCTCCATTGAAGCCATGAGTGGGTTCATCTTCTTTGCAGTGATGACAGGTCTTATCTATGGACGGTTTGCCAAACCAAGGTCCTACCTGGTATTCAGTGATCACGCCGTGGTCGCACCTTACAAGGGGGCAACCGGACTTATGTTTCGATTTGCTTCCTACAAAGAAAACCATAACCTCACGGATCTTGAGATCAGGGTCAATGTTGCATTTCGGGTTGAGGAAAATGGAAAGCCGGAGTATAAGTTTTATGACCTTGCGCTGGAACGGAGCCGGATCGATAGCCTCGCGATGAATTGGACCGTCGTTCACCCCATCGACGAGAAAAGTCCGCTCATGGGTTTCACGGAAGCAGACATGCGCACAGCAGACATGGAAGTCTATGTGCTCGTCCGCGGCTTTGACGATGTGTTCTCAAATTTTGTGCTGCGCCGAACCTCCTATACCTTCGATGAGATAAAATTCAACAAGAAGTTTGTACCCATGTACCGTGAGAGCCAGGACGGAAGAACAACCATCGTGGAGCTGCATAAGTTGAATGAGCATGTGGAGGTGGGTTAACGTGTTGAAGTGTTTACGTGTTGATGTGTTGATGGGTTGAGGATTTTGGATAGATTTTGTAGATTTCTGAGTATGGACTTCAGCACATGAACACGGCAACACATCCGAACGTTCCTTCAGCCAACTCTCGCTTTCATCGGGTGAGAAAAAATTTACTGCTGGGGTTATCGTTGGCGTGGTCGGCGTCACCGCGGTCGCTGATGCTCTATTCAGGGTTGGGTATAGTTAACGCGGCCATGTCGCCGGTTGCGGTCTACCTGGGTGCTGTACTCGTCAACCGCATCGCAGAGGCGCGGGTCCACGCCCTCGAATTTAATGATATCCTTCCCGTGGTCATTGGCCTTTGGATAGCTGCAAGCGTGCAACGTGCCGTGAGTGCCTACATGAACTATGGGAGAAACCTGTTCGTCCGCCGTGTGCAGCTGGAAGCAGAGAGAAGGCTGCTGGCCCAGGCATCGAAGGTGGACCTCGGACATTTCGATAACTCAAACTGGCACGACCGGTTGGCACGCGCGAAGCGGGATGTTTCGTGGCGGCCGGGAGATCTCACCTGGTCAGTGCTTGGACTGTCGGGCAACCTGGTCACCATAGTGCTTATGGCATCTTTGTTGGCAAGTCTTCATTATATGCTGGTCATTCTCGCGTTGACCGCGGCAGGTCTATCGCTATTGTTCGAGCGTCGAATCACGAATAAACTTTATGCTTTCTACTACAAAGAAACTCCCGAAGAACGCGAGCGTGAATACCTTGCCGACCTGCTAACACAACCGCGCAATACGAAAGAAATCAGGGCGTATGTGCTGGCTGACTATTTACGAGGAAGACATTGGAACTTGTCTCAGTATCTCTTTGGAGAACGAGAGAAGATGTATCGGTCAGGTACCCGCATATCAGTCTTGACCGGCATTGTTACGGGCACTACCCTGGCCCTCGCGTATTTGTTTGTGGCCGTACAGGGAGTGGCTGGCTCGATTGACCCAGGCGGCGTCGTTTTGGTCATTGGTGCATTTGCGAGTTTATCCGGGACACTGGGGTTGATCTCAAGCACATTCGTCGCCGTTGACCAGCACACCACATTCCTCGACGACTACTTTTCATTTCTCGCCATCGAACCTTTGATCCATGTGCCGGATAACCCTAAACAAATTCCCGTGCCGATGCAGCATGGAATTGATTTTGAGGATGTCAGTTTCACATATCCCGGGGGCACCGAGGCGGCAGTCTCAGGATTGAACCTGAATATTCGCAAAGGCGAACTGATCGCCCTGGTAGGAGAGAACGGTGCGGGAAAAAGTACGCTGGTCAAGTTATTGTTGCGATTTTATGATGCCGAGAATGGTGCTGTCCGGGTGGGAGGCATTGATGTCAGGGAGATGAACCCTGAGACATTGCGAAACCGCATTGGTGTGTTGTTCCAGGATTACGCAAGCTATGAACTCACGATCCGCGAAAATGTTGTCATGGGTCGGCCTGATTTGGAAGTGCACGACGACCGCGTGATGAAAGCCCTGCATGATTCCCGCAGCGAATGGTTGGTGAAGAAGATGCCCAATGGACTTGACTCCAAAGTAGGTCGGTTGTTCGAGGGCGGACATGACTTGTCGGGAGGAGAATGGCAACGACTGGCGCTGGCCCGCATCATGTACCGCGATGCTGATATCTGGATTTTGGATGAGCCTACTTCTTCGCTCGACCCGGAAGCGGAAGCGGCGATCTTTGCCGAGCTAAAGGAAAACCTCAAAGGACGTATCGGCATCGTTATCTCACACCGATTCTCCACCGTAAGAATTGCCGACAGGATAGCAGTGATTGCGGATGGTCATGTGACCGAGTTGGGTAGTCATGAAGATCTTGTGAATTTGGGCGGCCGATATGCAAAGTTGTTTGAGTTGCAAGCGGCGGGGTATAGGTAGGTAGTGATTTTGTGATTGACGAGCCCCTCTAACCTTACCGATTACCCCTTCAACGGTAAGCAGTAATCGGTAATCGGTATTCGGTTGAGTGTCGTGAATTCACTGCGCCTCACTGATCACCGATCACCGAATACCGATTACTGTCACCTCTTAACAACGCGCATCGTCTGGTTCTTAACTATTTATTTGGAATAAGCCCTCAAAAGGGTCTAAATTGAAACTCCGGATCGGAATTGAACGAAAGAAGCGTGTTATTGCGTTATTAACACATAATCATTTGTCATGTTAAAATATACCTTTGAGACTGGCCAAGGTTCCCTGATTAGGGAACTCAGGAAAAAAGTAGATCAATACTTTGCTGAGAGCAATATTGATCCTGCCGGAAACAAGAAACTCTATTTTAAGAGTGCATTGCAGGTGCTATCAGCAGCCTCATTGTATACCGTTTTGGTATTTTTCACGCCGGGGTTGATTGTATCACTGGCGCTGTGCTTTGTTTTAGGGCTCAACCTTGCCGTTATCGGTTTTAATGTAATGCATGAAGGTGGCCATCAAAGTTTCTCGCGACGCCCCTGGGTCAACCGGGTGTCAGCCTATTTTCTCAATGTATTGGGTGGGAATGCATACTACTGGCAAATCAAGCACAACATCAATCACCATACATACACCAACATTGAAGGAATGGATTCGGACATTGATGTAAAGCCTTTTATGCGCCTGCACGAAGGTCAGCCACTCAAAGCTTATCACCGCTTTCAACATGTGTATTGGGTGATCTTGTATGGTGTTTCTTACTTGGCGTGGATATTTTACGAAGATTTTGAAAAGTACCTCACCGGAAAGATTTCACCCACCAGCGAGAGAAAAAAACTGTCTATCAGAGAACACTTTATTTTCTGGTTCACGAAGGTCATGTATGTAGTCGTGTACATGGTAATTCCCATCGTCGTGGTGGGTTGGCTCTCATGGCTGATTGGATTTCTAATCATTACGTTTGTATGCGGCTTGGCCATCAGTATTGTCTTTCAGTTGGCACATGTCGTAGGGGGCACACAATTTCATTCTCCGGGCTCTCAGGGAGGAACAAGCAAGCAGGAGTGGGCAGTACATCAAATCACCTCAACAGCAAACTTTGCCACCTCCAGCCGTTGGTTGTATTGGTTGCTGGGAGGATTAAATTTTCAGATTGAACATCACCTGTTCCCCCGCGTAAGCCATGTCCACTATCCTGCCATCAGCAGGTTGGTCAAGGAGGTATGCAGTGAGTACGATATTGTGTACAACGAATACAATTCGATGTTCAAAGCCATCGTTTCGCACCTGGTTCATTTGCGCAGGTTGGGGGCTTCTTGAAAGTTGTTAACGTGTTGATGTGTTTATGTGTTGACGTGAGTTTCTGGATTTTTTTCTGTCGGTAAGTTTCGACAGGTCAGGGAGCCGGTGGAACAATTCATCTTGGTTTAGTTTCACTTGCGTGATCAATTTCGTTAGTTTCGGAAAAAACAACAATGAAGACATTAATTGGAATAGGGATGATGCTGGCGCTAGTGTCGGCGAATCAGGCTGTTGTGGCTCAACAGGTTACGTTGACCGTGGTGGTCAAGGGTGTAAAAGATGCACAAGGGAAGGTGTCGGTGGCACTCTATGGTACAGAAAAGGATTTCATGAAAAATCTCCTGG
>JAYVEZ010000023.1:0-7958 GCA_043773645.1 Cytophagales bacterium | reverse complement strand
GTATGTGGCGAGTTTGTCTTCGCCTTGCCCGACGAAGCTAAGGGCTGGATGCGCGTGTGCTAGCGTAGTCGGGTCTATCATCAGTATCTTTCCTTCGTTCACAACAGTTTAGTTTAGGGGGTTCATGGATGTATGAGGAAAAACTGTGCCAATGCACCCACTGTCCGCAAATGAGGTTTTGGAGGGTGAAAGTGGTCTATTATGTACAAATATGTTCAAAAATGAACACAGGATCAACTGGACTAACGTTGTATTGGGTTAACGTCCCGATAACAGTCAGGGATCCAGGAAGGATTCACATTGCGACTGGGAGCGAGAGGAAAAGTCCTGCTCACCGCAATCTCACGCCACACATCAAGCAACGATGTGGACTCTTTTCCTCACGGGCCCAGCCAACATGGCTATTCAGTATAGCCAGCCCATGGCACGATAATTTACCTGATCCATCATTGTTCAACTAAATCAAAAACATTATGAAAAGGAATGTGATTATTACTTTGCTGGTGCTGGCTGTGTACTCCGCAGCCTGGGCACAAGTGCCTAAGGTTGTCATGAGTGACAAAAAAGGCTGGCACAAAATCGGGGAGACGACGGTCAACTTTACAAAAGACAGAGACGTTGTTGACATCCTCGTAGCCAACCGCTTCTCGGCCATCCAGCTGAAAGTAGATGATGCTCCCATCGATTTGATGGGCGCTGAAGCCTACTACGAAAGTGGCGATAAACAGGATTTGAAAATTGAGGCCTCGATCAAAGCTCCGGGCGAAAGCGACATCATCAACCTGAATGGTGGTGAACGCTCGCTGAAGAAAATCGTCCTCATTTACAAAACGCTGCCCAATAACAAAGACAAGCATGCGCATGTGGAGATCTGGGGATTTAAGACGAATACGGATAAGATGTAGAGGGTATTCTAACCCTGAAGAAAGGTAGCCACAGATTACACAGATTAATTCATCTGTACAAATCTGTGTAATCTGTGGCTAAGTTTTTCTATAGAACGGTTCCAATCACCCTGCAAACTCAGGATAATCAACGATGTTCTTTTCATAGAACAATTTCAAAAACACCAAAACAAGGCTGCTGTGTTCTGTTAATTTTTGTTTGCTGAAAAAGCTATCAATGTCCTGAAACCCGCTTAAGCTGCTGAACTCTTCATGGGTGAGTTTCTTGAACCCCATCGACCATCCTTTGAAAATGCGTTGGGGCGAATTACCCTCGATTACCTTAGTGACCCTTTTATGCCTGGGATCTTTTTCAATCCTGGAATAGAGCGCATTGACTTCTACTTTATTGCCTTCCAGAACCTGGATGTATTTTCCCTGTAGGTAAAGCAGGATCCCTGAGATGTTATTCTCTTTATTAAACGCCCTGCACTCTTCCAGAAGTTGGATAAGTTCTGCTTCCGAAGAGGGAGTGGTGGCGTGGCTCGTATAGATCAGGTGATACACGCTGGAAGTTACGCATTTGATAGCAGATTGGGACAGGGGAAAATTTTGGCCTGCTAGAGTCTGTGCAAGGTGGCCACAGATTACACGGATTTACACAGATATCTTGTCGAGGAATGTGTTGATAATCTACTCATACCGCAACGATGTCACCGGATTCGTCCGCGCTACTTTGATCGTGTGGATGCTGATGGTGAGCAATGCAATGGCCACCACTGCCAAACTGGGTATAGCAAATATCCACCATGACAAAGAAACCCGGTTGGCGAACTCACTTAGCCATTGATCCATGGTCCACCAGGCAACAGGAGTGGCCACCAATATGGCAACGGCCATGAGCAACAAATAGTCACGGCCCACAAGCGTGAGGATGCTGCTGATGGATGCACCCATTACCTTTCGAACGCCGATTTCCTTCGTTCGTTGTATGGCATTCAATGAGGAGAGCCCGAACAGGCCCAGGCATGCGATGAAGATTGCCAGACCAGAGAATAGTCCAAAGACGACACCAAATTGCTGGTCGGCTTTGTATTGCTGATTGTAATGCTCATCCAGGAAAAAGTAGTTGAAGGGATTGCCGGGGAATACCTCCTTCCAGCTGTTTTCAAAGCGCGACAATGATTCATGCACCTGACCTGTACTGAACTTGATCGAATAAAAACCTTCCGGCGCTTTGCCATAGCGGAAGATGAGGGGTTCGAAATCTTTTTTCAGAGATTGCTGGCGGTAGTTTTTCACAACGCCGACAATGCGAAAGGTGTCACCCCAGAAGAAAATTTGATCATTGATGGCATCCTCGCTTTTGGGGAAACCCATGTGCCGTGCGGCGGCCTCATTCAACAATACATTCTTTTCTTCGTGTGATGTCTCTCCCGAGAACCTCCGGCCGGCTATGACTTCCAACCCGAACAGGGGAATAAAATCATGGTCCATCATAATTACGCGGTACTGCTTTTGATCTTCTTCGCCCTGGCTCAATCGGCGGATACCTCCCGCATTCCACTCGGGTGATGCACCCGGAACGGAGGTTGAGGCACTCACGGCCGATACTTCAGGGTATTGGGCCAACATATTCTTGAAAACTTCGAACTTCTTTGTGTAGGTGGAGTCTGTGATGTTGGGAGATGTGACGACCACGGTCTGGTCAAGGCTTACTCCAAGATTCTGACTTCGCATGTAGTTGATCTGCCTGTATACTGTAAATGTGCCCACCATCAAGGTAACCGATGCCACGAATTGAGCCACGACCATTCCTTTTCTGAGCAACGCGCCTTTGCCAGTGTTCTTGAATCGACCTTTCAATACATCCACAGGTTTGAACGCAGAGAGAATGAATGCCGGATATAAACCCGACAGGATCGCGCCGAAGAGAATCAAAACAAGGGTCCAAAGCCAGAACGTTTTTTGTGCAAATAGGCCATAGCCAATTTCTCGCCCTGCCAGGCTACTGAACCACGGCGTTAGAATCAAAACGGCCAATATGGATAGAGTGGCTGCTACGGTATTCAGCAGGATTGATTCGGTAAGGAATTGTTGAATCAGCTGCCACCTGAATCCTCCCATTACTTTGCGTACGCCAACTTCCCTCGCGCGTTCTATGGATTTGGCTGTGGAAAGGTTGATGTAATTGATCCACGCGATGACAATGATGAGTACGGCCACAATCAAAAGAAAATACACTGAGTCGCGGCTACCGTTGGCCTGAAATTCGCCAATGAAATCTGAATCGAGATGGATATCCCGAACATTCATCAGGTGAAATACCATACTTGCGTTGAATCGTTTCAATTGTTCGCCCTCACGCCTTTCAATTAAGGCCGGTAATTTTTCCTCAAGGAGCCGGGGGTTTGTATTTTCTCTCAACAGGACATAGGTGAGAAATCCATCCCACAACAACTCAGTTAATTCAGATTCATCTTTCTTGCCAACCAGTTTTGCGTAGGTGGCAAAACTCAGCATGGCATCTATTCGCATGTGGGAGTGGGTGGGGAAATCCTTGAATACTCCGGTTACCAGATAGTCAGTATTGCCATTGTTTCTGAGGGTTTTTCCGATAGGGTCTTCTTCCCTAAAATATTTCTTTGCCATTGTCTCCGACAAGACAATTTTATTGAGGCCCTTCAATGCGGTTGAATCCTCCCCCTTTATCAGCTCAGTTCCAAAGACTTTGAAGAAGTCCTTGCTTGTGTAATAGACGCCATCTTCTTTGAAGAAGGTATCCCCGTAGGAAAGCAGCGCATTGCTTTTCGTAAGGCGCACGTAACTATCCACTTCAGCGAAGTTGCTCTTCAGGTCAGGGCCGATGCCCAGGCAACCGGATGCCCAGCGTGTGGAGATCTCACCTTTGTCATATCGATCTAGTTGCACCCGATAGATCCGCTCCGTGTTTTTCCAGGAGCTATCGTAATTCAGCTCGTGGAGTACAAATTGTATGATGAGCATGAAGGCCGTCATGCCAATGACGAGTCCCAGGACGTTGATGCCGGTAAAGGCCTTGTTTCTCAACATAAAGCGCCAAACGGAGGTGAGGTAGTTTTGGATCATGTACGGGATTTACGGAGATACCTCTGATTTGGTTTCAGGTTACAGGATGGTATGAAAAAGTAGCCAAAGACTGCACCGATTCGCACAGATTGCATTATCTGGGGTAATTCGTGCAATCTGTGGCTATTTTTTTTAGCTTTCTAACTAATTCTCAACTAACCATGAAACGCCCCTACAATCAATACACCATTCTGTTTCTCCTTGTTTTTGCCCTCCACCTGGATCTTTGGGCACAGATCAAAGGTCAGGAGTACTATTTGATCAAAATCTACCATCTGAAAGACAAAACGCAGGAAGGGAGGGTGGATGCTTTCCTAAAGGACGCCTGGATTCCCACCCTGCACCGTGCAGGCGTTAAAAACATTGGAGTATTCAAGCCGCTCGAGACCGACTCACTATCCGGCAAACGCATTGTTGTTCTCCTGCCATTCAAGTCCATCGCATTGTATGCAGAGGTCCCGGACCTGATCATGGTTGACAAGCAGTTCAACGCCGACGGAAAGGATTATCTCGATGCAGCGTACAACGAAGCTCCTTATGAGAGAATGGAGAATATTTTACTTCGAAATTTCAAGGGAGCCCCGCAACTTCAGGTGCCCGCACTTTCGGGCCCGCGTTCGGAGCGGATTTACGAACTAAGGAGCTATGAAAGTGCCACTGAAAAGATTTACCGCAACAAAGTAAAAATGTTCATCGATGGAGATGAGGTGGGGCTCTTCAAGCGCCTGGGCTTCAATGCAGTCTTCTATGCAGATGTGCTTGCAGGCAGTCACATGCCCAACCTGATGTATATGACAACTTTCGCCAATCAGACATCGCATGATGAACACTGGAAAGCTTTTGGGGAGGATCCACAATGGAAGAAACTGTCTACGATGCCAGAATATCAGCATAACGTCTCTAAAAATACGAAGTACCTTTTGAGGCCGACGGAATATTCGGATTATTAGCCTCCGCGCTCGGCCAAAGCCGGGTCCAAAAGATGAAGCGGGCATTGACACAATGGGCCAAACACTGTATCAATACAAAGACGAAGGAATCAGCATCCACGTCGAAGCATATTTTGAAAATGATAAGCTTGTTGTGTCAGGCTATGACATTGGCAAAAGGGTTGAGGAGTATTGGGGTGACAGCGACTACGAGTACACGAGCACCGTGGAGGCTGAGGGAGTAAGTAAACTCTATCCGTTGCTCAGTGTACCACCGGATGCAGAGGCACTGTTGGTCGCACTGGCTGAAAAATTCAATACGAATACTTGCTATTCAGAATATCAGAGCTTCCTGGAGCAACACGGAATTAAGTACCAAGGTTTTTCCTGGATGTAGCTATGGTTTGAATTCCATGATCGCAACTCGCTTTCCACTTACTGTATAGATTCGATCATCAATCAAAAGCGCGAATTGGCAGGATACGGGAAGAGGCATTGTCCGCCGCTCATCGGTGTACAGATCGATGAGAACAATTTCATTTCCAGACAAAAAATAGATCTCCTCACCTATAAAACTGAAATACTTTATGTTCTTTTCACCAATCGTTTTTATGTATTTCCCCAAGCCGTTGAACATTAGAATGCCTGCATCTTTGTCCAAAAGAAAAATATAATTCTGATATTCCCGCAGGCTGATGAAGTCATCAATTCGCTTTGATGGGGTATGATTCAGGGGCGCTTCAAACCCGATGGCTGTTGCTTTTAGTTTGGTTTTCTTCAGGCTGAAATCCGTTGCGTCCAATATCCACAATTCATGCAACGCCGGACATACCAGCCAGGGGCTGATGGCAAATGCTGGGTCTAGTGGAGTTTGGGTGGCTATGGTTAGGTCCGAAGAAATGTTTCCGTAGGTATTTTCAGGTCGGCTAAAGTAAAACGATTGGGCCCCATCCAATGGATCAAGGAGGGTGGGAGGGGTTTTGAAAAGGTAACTTCCAATTTTCTTTCCTTCCTTGTTTATCTTTTGAACCTCACCTGATTTCAAAATGATCATGAGGTCACTGGCACGGTCTACACCGGCCCACACAATTTCTTCAGTGCCTTCATAGATGATTGTTTTGTCCTGAGCGCAAACAGGGGCAAGACAAAAAAATAGCAACCCGAAGAAGGACCTTATCTTTTTCACTGCTGGAAATTCTTTATTGCTACTTTCTCACCATCGTAGACGGCATAGTTGGCATCGTGTACCCACTCCCCAAGGTTGATATAACGACTTCCTTCAGTCACAGGTAAGTCAAGGGTCAGGTGACGGTGGCCAAAGATATAGTAGTCGTGGTGTTTCAGCTTTTCCTGTTGCCGGCACCAGACCATCAAAAACTCCTTGTCGTCGCCCAGAAATGTTTCTGAAACCTTCATATTGCTGACCCTGCTCCTCCGACTCCAGAACATAGCAATGCTCATGCCGAGATTGGGATGGATGCGGGCAAACAGCCATTGACAAACCTTGCTCGCAAAAAATTTCTTTAGAATTTTATAAGATGTTTCGCCCGGCCCTAACCCATCGCCATGACCAACAATGAGTGAATGCTTTCCTGTATTGATTGAAATGGGCTCCCGATAGATAGGGATTCCCAGCTCTTTGGGAAAGTAATCGAACAGCCACATGTCGTGATTGCCGGTGAAGAAATAGACTAGAACTCCGGCATCACGCAGTTCGGCGAGTTTGCCCTGCAGCCGGATAAAGCCTTTTGGAATGGTGTGTTTATATTCAAACCAGAAGTCAAAAATATCGCCGAGCAGGTAGATAGCGTAGGCATCGCCTTTGATCGCATCCAACCAAGCTACAATCTTTCGTTCGCGCACGAGGCTTATGTCATGCGTTGGGACTCCCAGGTGAAAGTCTGAGGCGAAGTAAATCTTTTTATTGATTGGAAGATGAATGATCTCTTCTTTCATGATTGGGTATGCAATTCAAAGGTAAGGTTTTGATTGCTTGTTTTGGCCACAGATTTCACAGATTTGCACAGATGGATTAATCTCTGGTAATCTGTGAAATCTGTGGCTAAGCAAAAAAAATCAGGCACTGTCTCCAATGCCTGATCTGATTCTGATTGCAGATTGATTACTCAGCCGCCTTAATTTCGGTCTGAACGGCTGGCGTTTCGCCGGCAGCCTCTTTTCTTTCTTCTTCCTTCCTCGCCTCTTCTTTCCTTACTTCTTCTTTCCGTACCTCTTCTTTTCTTACGACCTCCTTTTTCTCTTCTTGGCCGTTGGTATATTTTTCGTAATTGGTCAGGCTACTGAAGGGCCGTTTTCCAATAAGTCTTTCCAGGTCGGTTTGAAAAAGAATTTCCTTTTCAAGCAACTCCTTGGCGATGATCTCCAGTTCGCCGCGGTGGTCGTTCAGTAGTTTTTTTGTACGCTGATAACAGAAGTCAATCAATGCCCTTACCTCCTTGTCAATTTTTTCTGCAGTAGCATCCGAATAGGGTTTCTGAAAGTTATATTCTGATTGCTTGCTGTCGTAAAATGACAGGTTGCCAATCTCTTTGTTCATTCCGTACACCGTCACAATGCTATATGCCATCTTGGTGATGCGTTCCAGGTCAC
The DNA here is from genome assembly GCA_043773645.1 of Cytophagales bacterium. Classification (GTDB taxonomy): domain Bacteria; phylum Bacteroidota; class Bacteroidia; order Cytophagales; family Cyclobacteriaceae; genus ELB16-189. Next base: position 427 of record JAYVEZ010000023.1, on the reverse strand, counting down.
TGAGGGCTCCGGTAGAAATTTTATTGAGGACGATATCTTCTGCCACCCGTCCGCCAAATGACATACACATTTCATCAATCAATTGGTCGGTCTGGTACAGGAACTGTTCTTTGGGAAGGTACTGGGCATATCCCAAGGCTGCCACGCCGCGAGGCACGATGCTCACCTTAACCAAGGGGTCTGCATGCTCCAGGAACCAGCCGGCCACCGCATGACCCGATTCATGGTATGCCACAATGGTCTTCTCTTCCGGTGAAATGATCTTATTTTTCTTCTCAAGGCCGCCGATTACCCGGTCGATGGCGTCATGGAAGTCCTTCATCTCAACTTCTTTCTTTTCTTTTCTTGCCGCAATGAGTGCCGCCTCGTTACATACGTTGGCGATTTCAGCACCCGCAAAGCCAGGAGTCTGTGCAGCGAGTTTCTT
>JAYVEZ010000022.1:0-8786 GCA_043773645.1 Cytophagales bacterium | reverse complement strand
ACTGGGATTAACTATGATGACTTGCACAGTTATCTTTATGCCTCCGAGGATTATGGACGAAATTGGAAAGGGATTTCCAGCGATTTACCGGATGAACCGGTCAACGTGATCCTGGAAGATCCAACGAATGAAAACATTTTGTATGCGGGTGGATTGCGAGGTGTCTATATTTCCGTCAACCGCGGAGTAAGCTGGTCATATTTGGGACTGCACATGCCGGCGACCGCCATTGCTGATCTTGAAATTCATACCGCCACCATGGACCTGGTTGTGGCTACCCACGGACGAGGAATTTTCAAGACAAACCTCAAGCCAATACAAAACATGATCAACCAGAATTTGGACGCCAGCAAAGATCATCTCTTTGAAGCATCAGAAATCAAGACACCGTGGTTTAATTCTGCTGGAGGTGAACCAGATCATCGCACAGTGGAGAAAGCAACTTTTTCATTTTGGCTCAGCCAACCAAAGAGGGTCACCCTGTCAATTCGGGACAAAGAAAAGAAGGAAATTTGGAGTTCCTCTTTAGATGGAAAAGTGGGATTTAATCAATACCGTTGGGATTTGGTTTTGAGCAAGGAAACGAGTGACTTTCCTTACTTCGTACATTATGACAAATTTATTCAGGCGGGGTCCTATTTGTTGACAGCAACATTGGGTGACGCGCATTTTGAAAAGCCGATTTTGGTGATCAAGGGCAGTTCACCTTATGTCAAATAACCAGACGACATATCCGCTCATTTCTTAGGTGTTTGATGAAGTGTAAATTCTCTCAATAACCATTGGGTAATTTGCCCAATGCTGATTGCCAAATATAATATTTCCTGCACATGGACGTCGCTACTCCTAATTGGCAGGTAACCCTGGTGTAAAATTTCTCCTTTCTGTCACATTGCGGGTGGGTCCTTTCGGGTGACGGGTGTTCGCTGGGAGTTAGCATCAATGTTTTACCTTGAATGGGTATTAGAAGCCGTGCTATCTGTGGCTACCCTTAGAATCTCAATCAATGAGAAATAGAAATTCAGTATCACCTCCTGCATCACCTATTTCCATCTCTTCTCAACGAAAAAACTTTAGCCACAGATTACACAGATTTGCACAGATTAATCCATCTGTGGTAATCTGTGCAATCTGTGGCGAAAAAATCATCAATATCAACATCATCTTCATAAGGTTGACAGCGTGTACCAATTCCTATTTATGCACTTCGAAGCCCACCAATTTCCACAGGTTCCTCGGCTTCTCTTTATAAAAATCATTGAAGAGAAATACGGACGCCACCACAAAGAGGGCAAGGGCAAGAATCATGAGAAGTTGCGCTCCCGATGTCTTCTGAATATCCTGCTTTGCTTTTGCATCACATACTTCCCCCGGACAATATTGGGCTTTCTCTTTGTAAACCAAAGCGTATACTTTACAACCTAGACAAATGCCAAAAGCAGTTTCAAAGAACAGGAATATCAGACAAACAAAGCAGGCAAGACCGGTGATGGCGCTGAATGAATTGACCACCACCAGCAAAATGAATATCGTCGCTGAAATTGTTATTCCGATCCACCAGGCAAATTTCTTCTGGATGGCTCCAACATAAATGGGTGTTTGATTGCTGACAATCAATCGGCCAAGGGTCAATATGGGGGAATACTTCGGACTTATGAAAACACGGATGCTCATGTCGGCGAGGAACACGGTCACCATGTATTTCAGCATTGTAAAATTTGCCTTGAAAACAACGATCATAATGGAAATAAACATGAACAAGAACAGGATGCCTGCCGACGCTCTTATCTCGCGCTCGTTGAGCACGGGGATGTTATATCCTTGTACAGTTTCCCCAAAGGTTGATTTGGCCATAGGATTTCGGTTAGAGTTGAGGGCAGCGATTCGCGAACAATTTCTTCTTATGAAATGGACACCATGAGCTTATACGGGAATAATGCTGGCGATGACAATAATTTGTCAGATTTATTTAGGTGGCTTTTAGCCACAGACTACACAGAATTGCCCAGACAAATTCAAGGTGCATCACTTTATTGCGGCCGACTTCGACGTCTCAACATAGCCTCGGCGAACCCATCAAACACATTCTGTTTACAGGATTACTGTATTAATCTGTGAAAATCTGTGCAATCTGTGGCTAAAGTTCATTCATAAAGTCTGTTTTTATTGAACGAATTGCCGCCCCGCGTGTACCGCAGGTCAAATCAAACCCTATGAAACAAATCGCAATCCTGTGCCTACTCCTTTCGGTCAGTCAATTGGCAGCGGCCCCGGAGAAGATATTACCAAAAACACTGGTCTTAAAATCTGTAGAATATTACAGGCAACAGGCCGAAGACTGGAGGCAAGAAACCGTTCGCAGCCGGAATAAGCCTGAATCCTGGATTAACTACTACGCGGCTGCGGCTTTTGGACAGCAGTCACCGGAGCAACTCAACAAGATTGTAGCAGATATGTCCACTGCGATTCCGGACTCCTATGAGTGGCTGGTGGTCAAGGGATGGAATGAAGGTTACAATACCTCAGCCCGCACCTTCCTCGACAAAGCCTATGCCCTCCAGCCTGACAAACCCGAATCCCATGGGCTGCTACAGCTTACCTCAGAACTTGATTTGGATGGAGGTAAACGTCAGTTATACAGCAAGTTATTGTTTGATAATGGACAGATTTCGCCAAGCTTGCTCAATTACAGTTACAATGTTCTGATGTCGGTCGCGCCGTCAGCGGTGCTCATTACGGAGGGCGAAAGCACCACCGTGCCGCTCTTTGTCCTTCAGGATGTGCTGAACATTCGCAAGGATGTGAGCATCTTGAACCTGGACCTGCTGGGCAACGCAGCTTACCTGGACAAGAAGTTCAAAGCACTGGGACTGGAACTTTCGGGCCCCGTGAGCCACGATAATTTAAGAAGCGCGCTGTGTACACTCCTGCCTCAAACCAATCAGAAGCGCAAATTCTACTACGCCCTCACCGTGTCCAAAGATAACCTGTCGTCGATGAAGGAATACCTGTACGTGGTTGGGCTCACTTCGCTCCACAGCGTGACCAACGTTGACAATGTAGCACAGATCAGGAGGAACCTGGAGAAAGAGTTTTTGCTTGATTACTTGCGGGTTGATTTCAATGGGGAGTCACCGGATGCCACAGGAAAAGTGCTGAGCTCAAACTACCTTGTGCCCATGCTCTTGTTGTATGAGTCGTATGTGAATGAAGGCAAGCAAGACCACGCGCGTGACCTTCGCCAACTGATGCAGCGGATCGCACATGAGAATGGTAAGGAGTCGGCGATGGCCAAATTCCTGGGTGAAGATCCGGGCGATGCCATTCCCTATTTCCCCTATGCAATCGATGTGAAGAATGTTGATGGAAAATTCCGCCACTTTTCGGAGAAACTTTTTGTGCAAGAGTCAGAGGTGACGAACGAGCAGTTTAACCGATTCCTTAGTTACCTCAAATCCAATGGATTCATTGAACTGCAGGAGAAATACAATTACGATTTTAAGGAATATACCGAGCCAGCCTTGTCTATGATGAAGAACTATTCTGCCAATGTAATTGCAACCAAGAAATCCAAATTCTTTACCCTACACCCGGCGGTCAACATGAGCTTTGAGGCAGCGACCGCCTATTGCGAGTGGCTGACAGACCAATACAATCACGCCGCCGAACGAAAGTTCAAGAAAGTGAAGTTCCGCTTGCCGACAATAGAAGAATGGCAACTTGCCGCAGCGGGGATTAAAGATCCTGTTTCCTGGAGGTGGGATGATCAAATGATGGAAGTAAAAATTTCCCAGCCCGGACATGATATGAGCAAGCACCCGGAAAAGAAAATGGTTTCATTTAAAGATGAGGAAATTGGCTATCCTTGGTGGCGTTACTGGAACTTGCGCAACAGTCCTGTGAATACCCGCGGCTGTTACCTCGGAAACTTTAAGGCCCCTGACTCCATTACCTGTCCAGGCATGAAGTTCGTGGGTCAGATGGCGGCAGATGGGTTCACCACCATGGCACCAACGCAGTCGTATTTCCCCAACGACATTGGTCTCTATGATGTGGTAGGCAACGCGGCTGAAATGACCTTGGATAGAGGAAAGGCTTGTGGTGGCAGTTGGAACCATCCTCCGCAAGAATCTACCATGCGAAGCGTTAACTTGTATACCAAACCGGATGCGTCCATTGGATTCAGGGTGTTTATGGAAATCATTGAAAAGTAGCGGGTGATTTTTGGAAAATCACTTCGCCACCGGTCGGATGAAGAACTGATCATCCGGCTTCAAAGTGGAGAGGGTCGTGCGCTGGAGGAAATCTACCGGCGTTACAGCCCGCTCCTGCTTCGTTATTTTTATCGGATGCTGTGGCAGGATAAAGCCATCGCCCAGGATGCATTGCATGATGTGTTTATGAAGATCATCGAGAACCCATTCCGGGTTGATTCGAAGCGAATATTTTCCACCTGGATTTATTCGGTGGCCCACAACCATTGTAAAAATGAATACCGCAAGCGGGCCTTTCGACAATCCGCCATTGCTCAGCTGCCGCTGGATACAATGACCCCGGACCATGCAGACGCAACGCTGGATAAGCAGGCGTTCCAGGTAGCCTTGGATAAGATCCTGGCGGAAGAAGGTGAAGACGCACGAACCATGTTGGTGCTGCGCTTCGAATTGGATATGCCATTCGCAGAAATCGGGTTGGTGTTGGATTGTCCCGAAGGCACTGTGAAGTCGCGGTTATTTTATCTGAAGAAACGGCTGGCCCAGGTACTCGATCCCTACAAAACAATTCTTGAAAAATAATACCATGGAAAATACAGAGCGATTTGAGCAATTGTTGCGAACCCAATCCTACCAGGAGTTGTCACTGGCAGACCGTGAGTGGATGGCGCAGTTTGTTTCATCGGAAGAAGCGTATGAAGCGATGCGTCGGGCTACACAGCAAATGGAGGAGCATGTTGCACCGGAAAAGCTTCTGCCGGAGCCTGCGATTCTGAAATCCTTGATGAAAAGTTTAGACGAAAAACATCGTTCCACGCGATGGAGCATTCGATCGACGTGGTCGATACCTGCCTATGCTTCCCTGGCAGCAGTGCTTGCCGTGGGTGTCATGGGATGGTGGGTTGGATCGTCGTGGGGCAAAGAGACAGTTTATGTGGATAGAATGATTACGCGTGTTGATACAGTGCGCGTTGTCTCAAAACCGGATACCCTTGTGATAGAAAGGGTGGTATATCAAAACGTGAGTCTTCCAACAACCTCGGCAATTGTAAAGCAGACGGGGGAAAATATTCCTTTGGTGAATCGAGGTGTTAATATGAAGGAGAAAGAGGAGTTAGAGAAGTTGCTGGTGTCGGGAGGGTTTTGAGTTCCGGGTTCCGATTAAACGGTTTAATGCATTTCCCACAGATCACCGCTGATTGAATACACAGATTTCGCAGATAAGATTTGCGCAATCTGAGGAGTTCTCAATCCGCGTCTTCTGCGGGAAATGTATTTATCTTTTTCTAGTACCAACAAAGCTACCCTCCCCCATGGTGGAAAACTTGATCTTGCCTTTCATCGTGTCGCCGTCTACCGTGCCATCATACTCAATGAGGCCACCGCTGATTGTAAATTCAAGGTGTACCACGTTAAGTTTCACCGTGCCTTTGACTGTTGCTTCGCCGAGACGCCCTTTGTACGTGCCGTCAATTGTTGTTTCATTAACATGGTTCAGCACGAAGACGGGAGTTCCATTTCCCATGGGTGACTCCACCTCCATGTTCCAGGTGCCTTTTACATTGGCTTGTTTTTGCGCATGCGCAGTGACAAGGAGAATAAGCATAAAGGCCGTCAAGAGCAGTCTTGTTTTCATTTTTGTTCTTTTAGTTGTTTGAATTTGGATCACCCCTGTTTGTAAAGTTTTTCATAATACTCTTCCAGCATCCGCTTCACAGCGAATTGCTCCTTGCAGCTGATAATACTCTGCTTCATCATCTCAATCCACTTGGGCTTGTCGTTGTAGTAAGTTGGAACAACTTCTTTAAGGAGAACTTTATACAATGCCTTTTGATCATGGGCATCGAGGGTTGCTTCTTTCTTGCTTTCAAATCCATCGCCGATCTGCCACCCATTCACACCATGGTTACAAGCCTCGGGCCACCAGCCATCGAGGATGCTCAGGTTCAACACACCGTTCATGGCTGCTTTCATGCCGGAGGTACCGCTGGCCTCTTGCGGACGACGGGGGTTGTTCAGCCACACATCACTTCCACGTACCAGCATCGAGCCGATCGTCATGTCATAGTTTTCCAGGAAGACGACAGATCCTGGGTATTCCCGGGTCAGGGCGACAATGTTCTCCACGATTTCTTTCCCACGGTCATCCAGCGGATGGGCTTTACCGGAGAAAATAATCTGCACCTTGCCGGTTCGGAACAAGTTGTCAATCTTGGGCTTGTCACTGAAGATAAAATCACTTCGCTTGTAAGGCACTGCCCTGCGGGAAAATCCCAAGAGCAAGGAATCCTGTTTGAGCTGCACACCGGTACGCTCTTGGACAAAAGCCAGCAGTTGCTTTTTGTTGTCACTGTGTGCTTTCCACAAGTCGCCCTTCCCTTCCGCAGCTTCGAGCATTCTTGAGTCTACCCACGTTGGGCGATGAATCGCATTGGTGATACCCACAATCTCAGAACGATCTTTCACCTTGCTCCACATTTTGTTTGCAGTTACCGCGTGAAGTTGGGCCACGGCGTTGGCGTTGCGCGAAAGTCTGAGTGCCGCCACCGTCATGTTGAAAGGTGAACCCCCCAGCTTTTTTAGTTGGGCTTTGCTAAAAGTTTTTTCATTGTCAGCACCCATGTACAGCAGCCTGTCGATGTAGTGCGATTCATTGCCTTGTACCACCGGCGTGTGGGTGGTGAACACAATTTCATTCCTTGTCTTGGCAAAGGCATCTTCATAGGATATTCCCGAAGCAATCTTTTCACGCATCAATTCAAATCCTGCGAACAAGGCATGGCCTTCATTGAAATGATACACATCGGTCTTGATGCCGAGGGCACGCAATGCCTTCACACCGCCGATGCCGAGTACCATCTCCTGAGCGATGCGCTCTTCTCCAAACCATCCGTACAGCTGGCCGGTGATCCACCCATCTTCATTGCCGGGCACATCGGTATCCAGCAAGTACAACGGTACAGTTCCGAATGTATCGCATAACCACACCTTGCATTTTACTTCACGCTTTCTGATGGTTACTGAAACCATCACGCCCGTATCCTTGAGCGAATCATATTTATATATTGGGTAGGTGTCGATCACTTTGCCTTTGGTGGTGATGCGCTGGTCGCCGTAGCCTTGCTTCCATTTGATGCCGATGCCGACGATGGGATAGCCGTGGTCTTTGGCACCTTTCATGTAGTCGCCCGCGAGGATACCGAGTCCGCCGGCGTACATTTTGAAGTCTGATTGCAATGCGTATTCCATGCAGAAATATGCAACCTTGGGTAACGAGCTATTGGTGGCCATGTTGAATTGCTGGTTGTGGGTTTATGTGGGTAAAAATAGTCTTTTCAGGAAGAATGGAAAGTGATTTAATTGAGGTTTGTTTGCGAGATCCAATTTGGAAAGTCTGATTACAGTTCGCAACCAATCTCCCAGTGGTGACCAAAGGGATCTACAATTCGGCCCACCTTCCAGCCGTGTTCTTCGTTCACAGGACTTACCACGGTTGCTCCGGCCATGACAGCCTTGTTGAACACGGAATCAGGATCGGGCACGGTCAGGATCATCCGCACCGAACCTCCACCCAGCCTTGCAGGACTGAAGTTGCCAAGCTCAGGGGATTCATCACTCATCCAGAATTCTGCGCCATCAATGGACAGTCTCGCTACGACCGAAGAGGGATCATCCAGTTTGAGGACTTCCTCAGCGCCGAATGCCGTCTTATAAAACTCCTTGGCCTTCACACCATCCCCTGACTGATGGCCATGGAGCTATGGTTGTAACCGCCTTTTGGTTCATATTTTATTGTGCCATTTTATAAAACAGTACAACAATCCCACAATCAAACCTTTCGGATTTTACCAAAGTCAGGTTCTGTCGCTCCTTGAGGTCTTTGAAAATCGGCATCCCATTGCCAAGGACGCTAGGATTGACAAACAAGTGGAATTCATCAATGAGATGCGCAGCGATCAGTCCTGAAACGAATGTGCTCCCACCATAGACGATGATATCTTTGCCCGCCATTTTCTTAAGTGTATTGACTTCCTGTGGTAGGTCACCTTTTGCTAGCGTCGTGCCGGACCACATTGATTCCCTCAGGGTTTTGGTAAACACGACCTTTGCGGAATCATTCATTTTCTTTGCAAACACCAACTCCGGATTATCAGGACCCGCAGCGGCAGAAGCCCAGTGGGGTATAAAGCCTTCGGCCAGTTTTCTTCCGAGGATAATTGTGTCGACCGGTTCCGTAATTCCGGCAACGTAGTTTTTGAGTTTGTCATCCCAATCCCACAGCATCCAGTCCATCTCACCATGGGGACCGGCGATGTAACCATCCACTGACATCTGAACCTGAAGCTTTAATTTTCTCATTTTCTGGAAATTTTTGTTTCGGAAAAGATAAATAGTTTCCCCTGCACGACACAGGCACGATCAAAAATACTGCTATGCTTTTGGCAATATTGACTCACCATTCAAATCCGTGGTGAGCACTTCGCTCATATGGTCAAAAAATGGACGGATGGCTTTGAAAGTATTGCTCAAGGTGAGCGCGAAATCATTGGCCAGAACCTCTTTATCGGTAAA
>JAYVEZ010000021.1:0-5876 GCA_043773645.1 Cytophagales bacterium | reverse complement strand
TGTGAAAGCAGCTTACCCTTTCCATTGTGCAACTGCCACGCAATCTGCACCACTCGGGGCCAGTTGTCCAGGTCTGTGATGGGCGCAGTCTTATTGTGCGGAACACCGGTGGTTTCCGTATCGAAAATTAAATACATGAGGAAAAGAAAGCGTAGTGGTTAATGAGTAAAATTAGTGCAGTAGCAGGGAAGTCCCAAGCCTCGTTTCATTTGCTTTTGAGCTTATTTAGACAGCCTACATTTTAAGCCTTGTCAATTGCTTGGTAAACCTTTGAAGAGTATTTTTGGTTCGTTTGAAAAAAACCAAAAATTGCTATGAAGTGGTTTCTTGATCTATTCTCCAGTACACTGGGGAGAAAACTTGTAATGGCGCTCACGGGCCTGTTTCTCATCTCCTTTTTACTGGTTCACCTCATTGGCAATCTTCAGTTATTGCACGATGACGGTGGCCGTGCTTTTAATGTGTATGCCGAGTTCATGAGCACCAATCCACTCATTCAGACCGTTTCCAAAGCCAATTTCGCATTTATCTTAGTCCATATTATTTGGTCTGCAATCCTGTCCCGGAAAAACCGGATCGCCCGTGGACCTGAAGGATACGCCGTTACAACTTCCAAGTCATCCATCTGGTCTTCCAGAAATATGGGCATTCTAGGCACCATTATCCTTGTTTTTATCGTGATCCACCTGAAAGACTTCTGGGCTCAAATGCACTACGGGGGCATTGCGACGGTGGACTATGATGGAAAGATTGTAAGGGATATTTACACCGTCGTTGTAGAATGGTTCAACAAGGGCTGGTACGTTGGCCTGTACGTATTTTGCATGGTGGGGGTAGCATTCCACCTATGGCATGGCTTTGTCAGCGCTTTTCAGACCCTCGGCCTAAACCATATGAAGTACAACCCTGTTATTAATTTCGTTGGCAAAACCTTTGCCATCGTGGTGCCGGCGTTGTTTGCCTGGATCCCTGTCAGTATGTTTTTTAAATTTTAATACGAAGAACCGTCCAACGTATGAAGCTCGAATCGAAAATCCCTGCAGGTCCTCTGGCCGAGAAATGGTCGAAGCATAAGTTCAACTTGAAATTGGTCAACCCCGCCAATAAAAGAAAATATGAAGTGATCGTGGTGGGTACAGGATTGGCAGGCGCCTCGGCCGCCGCTTCATTGGCGGAATTGGGATACAACGTGAAAGCCTTCTGTTTTCAGGATAGCCCGCGGCGTGCCCACTCGATCGCAGCACAAGGAGGGATCAACGCAGCAAAAAATTATCAGAACGATGGTGATAGCGTGTACCGCCTCTTCTATGATACGATCAAGGGGGGCGACTACCGCGCAAGAGAAGGCAATGTTCACCGGCTTGCAGAAGTCAGTGTAAGCATCATTGACCAATGTGTGGCACAGGGTGTACCCTTTGCCAGGGAATATGGTGGCTTGCTTGCGAACAGGTCCTTTGGAGGATCCCAGGTTTCCCGGACTTTCTATGCACGGGGCCAAACGGGGCAGCAATTGCTGCTGGGCGCCTATTCAGCACTCAACCGCCAGATTGCCAATGGAAAGGTGAAAATGTACAGCCGCACCGAAATGCTCGATGTGGTGATGGTGGATGGCAAAGCCCGCGGCATCATCACACGCGACCTGGTGACGGGAAAAATTGAATCGCACTCCGCCCATGCCGTTGTGCTTTGCACGGGTGGGTATGGAAATGTATTCTATCTCTCTACCAATGCAAAAGGATCGAATGTAACGGCTGCCTGGAGGGCACATAAAAAAGGAGCATTGTTTGGCAATCCATGCTTTACCCAGATTCACCCTACGTGTATCCCGGTGTCAGGAGATCACCAGTCAAAGCTTACCCTGATGTCGGAGTCGCTGCGGAATGATGGACGTGTGTGGGCACCCAAAGTGGCCATCAAGGGATTGAAAGCAAAAGATGCAGCCAAAATCGCCGAGGCAGACCGTGATTATTTTCTGGAGAGACGTTATCCTTCCTTTGGCAACCTCGTTCCCCGTGACGTGGCTTCGCGCAATGCCAAAATGGTGTGTGATGAAGGACGTGGAGTGGGCGGGACAGGATTGGCAGTATTCCTTGACTTCGCCGATGCCATCAAACGCGATGGGAGAAGTACCATTGAGGCAAAATATGGGAACCTCTTCGACATGTACCAGCAGATCACTGGAGACAATCCGTATGAAATGCCCATGATGATCTTCCCGGCGGTGCATTATACCATGGGTGGCCTTTGGGTGGATTATAACTTAATGACCAGCGTCCCCGGACTTTATGCACTTGGAGAAGCAAATTTCTCTGACCACGGTGCCAACAGGTTAGGAGCAAGCGCCTTGATGCAAGGTTTGGCTGATGGATACTTCGTTATACCCTACACCATCGGTGATTATCTGGCGGGCCTGCCTTGGGAAAAAGTGAGTACCGACCGACCGGAATTTAAAGATGCCATGGACGTTGTAAACAGCCGTGTAAATAAACTTTTATCCATCAAGGGTAAAAAGACAGTAGACGAGTTTCACCGGGAATTGGGGCATATCATGTGGGAGTATTGCGGGATGTCTCGCAATGAGGCTGGATTAAAAATCGCGAAAGAAAAAATACAGAAGTTGAAACAAGAGTTCTGGCAAAATGTCAATGTGCTGGGCGCAGGCAGTGAATTGAATCAGGAACTGGAAAAGGCGGGTCGCGTGGCTGATTTTATCGAGTTGGGTGAGTTGATGGTAGACGATGCGCAGAGCCGAAGCGAATCATGTGGAGGTCACTTCCGTGAGGAATCGGCTACACCCGACGGTGAAGCCATGCGCAAAGACGATGAGTTCGCTTACGTGTCCGCGTGGGAATTCAAGGGCGAGAACCAGCCCGAAGAGTTGCACAAAGAGGCGTTGATATTTGAAAATGTAAAATTGACACAGAGGAGTTATAAATAAGAGCAGGAAGCTTAAAGCTTAAAGCTTAAAGCTTAAAGTAGCATTACCCAAACTTTGAACATTAGGCTTTCAACTTTAAGCTTTCAACTTTAGACTCAACTCAACAACCTATTCACAATCGATCCTATGAAGATTTCACTGAAAGTCTGGAGACAAAAAGGCGCTAACACCAAGGGTGGGTTTAAGAACTATCAGCTCGACCACGTTTCTCCGGACATGTCATTCCTGGAAATGTTTGACATCCTCAATACCGATCTTATCAAGAAAGGGGAGGAGCCCGTAGCTTTTGATCATGACTGCCGTGAAGGGATTTGTGGAATGTGCAGCATGTACATCAATGGGCACCCCCATGGTCCGCAACAAACCACCACGTGTCAACTTCACATGCGCACGTTCAACGATGGAGACACCATTACCGTAGAACCCTGGAGGGCGAAGGCATTTCCGGTGATCAAGGATTTAGTGGTTGACCGTGCTGCATTTGACCGAATTCAGCAAGCAGGAGGATATGTATCAGTCAATACAGGCGGTGTGCCTGATGGCAACGAAATACCGGTTCCCAAGAAAGTTGCCGACGAGGCAATGGATGCGGCCACCTGCATTGGATGCGGGGCTTGCGTGGCCGCTTGTAAAAATGCTTCGGCCATGCTCTTTGTCAGTGCTAAGATTTCCCAATTTGCGTTGTTGCCTCAAGGCAAGCCGGAGCGCAGCGAAAGGGCAGAGAAAATGGTTGCCCAAATGGATGCAGAAGGATTTGGCGCTTGTACCAATACCCGTGCCTGTGAAGCTGAATGTCCAAAGTCTATTAAGATTACAAACATTGCCCGCATGAACAGGGAATACTTCTCCGCGGTCATGGGTTCGTACACGGTGCAAACCAGCGGAGGCGGTGACTAAGAACTCAATTGATAAATTGAATGAGCCCCAGGTTGGGGCTTTTTTATTTTGATAAATACTACAGGGAAGTTATTCGCTCTTACAGACGGCCACGCCAGCCCGTCCGCCCGAGATAGGCTTGGTCACAGCCGATCCGATGTTACCTGCTGCGAGCACAACGTCCCGATCAGCCCCCGCGTCACCCAGGTGAATCTTGACGCAGGCCTGTAGTTGTATCAAACGCTGGTAGTCAATGGACGATTCATCAGAAAGTTTGGTAAATATTGTTTCGCTTTTTCCTGTCTTTCCGGCAACGGGTGTCATCAACAGGGCAATATCGGCACCAGGCTTTGAGATATCGCCCAGATGAAGGTGAACTAGATATTTTGCATCGCCGGCGGTGCCACTGATTTGAATAAAGGCATCAATCTTTCCGTCTTTGCGCTCTTTGAATGTAACGGGCCCGCTGGTGGCGAATTGAGCACCAGGTTGAAGCGAGTAAGTTGTTTCATTGCCAGTGAATTCAGAGACGACTTCACTTTTTTGGCAGCCCATCGCCAGAATGGTAATTATCATGTACCCCCCAAGCTTCTTCATACCCTTCGATTTTAGATTAAAACTAGAAAAAACCACTCACTTTTCGCCGCAGCCACATGCTGACTTTTGATTTGTTTGAGAAATTACCCCATTTTCTGGCATGAATGTGGTTTATTTATAGTCGATCAGGGCCTCATTTGAAAAGATTGATGCCCTTGTTTAGTACATGCAATCCGAATGATAATAAGAAGCCGAAAATGGTATTTTTGGGTTGCCGGAAACATATAGACTTAGGCAGGTTGTTATTAAATTCGATATGATAAATCCTTTGAAGAGAATCATTGTATTGGCCATTATTGTGGCCAGCTGTACTCCGGCAGTGACCCAGCACAAATCCAAGAAAAAAGGAAAGGTGGAGAACCCACAGCCGGCATGGTTGAGTGCGAAGCCCCAGACGGACCAATACTTCGTGGGCATTGGTCAAAGCATAAAGAGTGGCACCAATAACTATGTTCAGGAGGCCAAGAAGGGAGCGTTGGATGACCTGGTATCGGAAATCAAAGTGAATGTTTCCTCCACATCTGTATTGACTCAAATCGACGAAAACAAAGCCTTTCACGATAAGTACGAGCAGATCATTCAAACCACGGCAGCGGATGAAATTGAAGAGTTTGAGATGGCCGACTCGTGGGAAGACGACAAGAATTATTGGGTGTATTACCGGCTTTCAAAGCAACGCTACCGCGACATCAAGGAGCAGCAAAAAAGGGATGCGGTTACACTGGCCCTGGATTTTTTTACGAAAGCGAAGCAGTCGGAAGAATCCAAGAGCACCATTCAGGCGCTGGGATTCTATTACCAGGGCTTTCGTGCCGTAGAGAAGTACCTGGCCGAACCAATTACACTTTCCTTTCAGGGGAAAGACATTATTCTCACCAACGAGATTTATGCGAGCATGCAAAAATTGCTTGATAACATTCAATTAATTGCAACGCCTTCTCAACTGAGTTTAAATAGGAGGGTCGCCCAAAGCAGCCAGTCAGTGATGGTAGCAGCCACGGAGAAATCATCCAGGCAAGTGCTGGCCGACTTGCCGCTGAAGGCCAATTTCGACAAGGGCTCGGGCGATGTGTTCCCGGACTATAAGACCGACGACAAAGGGGCCGCAAAGATACTTTTGACAAAAATCGGATCGCGCGACCTGGAACAGACCGTAGGCGTAAGCGTCAATTTGCTGGCGTTTGCCGGTGCCAATCCATCGGAAATATTTGCACTTGTGTCTTCAAAAATGACGGTTCCCAAGGCGAGCATTTTACTTCAGGTACAGCGACCGCAAGTATACATCACCTCCGTGGAGAAAAATTTTGGTGTGGCAAAGTCCAACCTGCAAGTCACCAATAAGATCAAGAATTTTCTGGCCAATTCAGGATTTGAATTTACCGATCAGAAGGAAAAAGCAGAGTTGTGGCTTGATGTAAATACGGATTCAGAAAAGGGGGCTGTCTCCGGAAGCATTTATATCACG
>JAYVEZ010000020.1:0-11867 GCA_043773645.1 Cytophagales bacterium | reverse complement strand
ATCCACCCCTGCTCTTCCTCCACTTCTTCAAACCACTCTTCATAGTAGGAATCGTCCGATCCATGAAAATTAAATACGTTTTCTCCGATCAGAATAAATTTTGAAATACCCTCCGCAAGGAGAATCTCCAGGAAATTTCTCTTGAGCAGCATGATGTCATTGTGCAGGGTGTCATTCCATTCCCCAATGAATTCCAGGATCGCAAATCCTTCGGGGTAATTCGCGAAAAGTACTTTCAGATAAAGCGTTTCCGACTCAATGGAATCCCAGGCCGGATCAATGTAATACCGTAGATCGTATCCTTATAAAGATCGTGGTTGTATTCCTTGCCGTAAAATGGTGATCGCTCATCAAAGGAAGAGTCGTAGTACTTAAGCCAGTTATAGTATGGCTCAATGTCGTGCATTATTTTCGGCTGGCAACGGCTTTGCGCACGGAGCCAAATTGCGTGAGAAGTTGTTCTGCTTCCTCTTTACCCACATGGAGTTCATCCATGATCATCTGCGTGCCTCGGATCAAAAGTTTTTGGTTGGTGAGCTGCATGTCCACCATCTTGTTTCCCTTCACATGGCCCAGTTGTATCATGGTGGCGGTGGAGATCATGTTCAGCACAAGCTTCTGCGCCGTGCCTGCTTTCATGCGTGTTGAGCCTGTCACAAACTCTGGCCCAACAACGACTTCAATGGGATGATCTACCTGTTTCGCCAATTCACTTCCCTGATTGCAGGTGATACAGCCTGTGGTGACTTGATGAAGGCGTGCATCCTTGACGCCTCCGATCACATACGGTGTACGACCCGACGCAGCGATTCCTACCAGCACGTCTGCTGGATTGATGTTATAGAATCCAAGGTCTTTCCATGCCTGGGTCACGTCATCTTCCGCAAACTCCACCGCCTGACGGATGGCTTTATCACCACCCGCGATCAGTCCGATAACTTTTCCCTGGGGCATGCCGTAGGTGGGTGGTATTTCGGATGCGTCCACAATGCCAAGCCGGCCGCTCGTGCCCGCACCAATGTAAAACAACCGGCCACCCATCTTCATCTTGTCAACAATCACATTGACAAGAGCCTCGATGCGAGGGATAATCTTCTCTATTGCCATTGGAACCGACTTATCTTCTGTGTTAATCCCCACGAGCAGATCGCGGACATTCATTTTGTCCAGGTGCTCGTAATGGGAAGAAGATTCTGTGGTGGTCACCATGCAATTCAATGAAAAAACAAATTCACGCCTGATTCCTCACCCTGCGTCCATTTGGTGGTACAAAGTAAGTCCGGCAATAGGCCCTTCCAAAATATTTTTTACGGTAATGCCTTTGTCATTTGCCACCTGGCGCAACAAGTCGCTGTAGTAAAACGCAATGGAGCCCACGAAATGCACTTTCAACTGTTGATAGCCTTCATACTTCATGACGTTGTTTTCATAAAATTCCGAGAAGCTGTCATACGCCAGCTGATAACAGTAGGGTTCTTTCAGGTGCTGAAAGATGAATTTGGAAAACGTTGCAAGGAATGTACTTGGCTTTTCCTCTTGATAGATCTTCGTCAGGAACTCTTCCCTGGAAAACGGGAATCGCTTTTTGAATTGGGATGACAATGTCTCCGGCATCTTGTTCCGCAGGTAATCCACCAGAAACTTTTTTCCAATGCTGGTACCCGAACCTTCGTCCGCAAGGATCCAACCCAGGTTTGCTACCTGGCCAACAATTTTCTTTCCGTCATAGAGACAGGAGTTTGAGCCGGTACCCAGAATACATGCAATGCCCGGCTCATGTCCGCACAAGGCTCGCGCGGCCGCCAGCAAATCCCACTCCACCTCAACCATCGCCTGCGGAAAAAATTCGAGAAATACCGCACGAACATCCCGCTGGTTCTTTTCAGAGGATACACCGGTGCCATAGTAGAAAATCTTTGACACCTCCTCCGATACCACGGGCACCAGGGCCTCACGAATATTTTTCCTCAAGTGCTCAAGGGGCTCGTAGTACGGATTAAAACCCGCACAGGCCGCCTGACCTATATTGCCATCCCGGCCAATCAGGCGCCAATCTATTTTCGAACTTCCGCTATCGGCAATAATGATCATGTCAATTCAGTAACGACTTTGAGAAAAGCACCACTTTTTCAAACCAATTTTCCAATGACCTTAAATTTACTGAAAACCTCGTCGGTATGGGGAGCGTCCACCAATTCACCCGTCAGGTCCTGGCCCGCCCAGTGTTCATAATGTTTGCCTTCCCGCCAAAGTCTGGAGTGTGAAACATCGTAGACCTGTCCTTTATATGCCACCCAGACCTCGGGCTTGTCTTGTCCATTGCGCAACGCCAGCTGCGGTCCGGTGATCAATTTCGTTTCATCCGTCATCGGGCAGTGAGGTGTTGAAAGTCTTTAATGATTGTATACAAGAATTTTACCGGAGGCATATCCGTTTGAACGCCCAACAAAGTTTTGATTTTCTCCGTAACCGCCATCACAGGAGCCGGGTTGGCATTGTCCCTGTTCACCTCCAGCGCACGTCGAACCAATTCTATATCCTGGTCTGTTAACTGCACTACCTGTGCAAAAGTAGGAACATAGTCGGCATCTTGCGGAACAAACACTTCAGTCGCTGTAATTTCAGTCTCATGGACAAGCTTCACGACCGTCGTGCCGGCAACCAGGTCACCCAGTCGTTGGCCTTTTTCTCCAATGGTAATCACCAACACCGCGATGACTCCTGACATCAGGTGGATGTCGACAAAGGCAAACATCCACCTCAATAAATAATCACCCACGGTGGCGGGCGTACCGTTCAGGCGCAACACCTTCAGGTTCATGGCCCGCTTGCCCGGACTTTGGCCATTCATAAAAATTTCAAACATCAGGTGGTACAACAAATAAGGCAAGGCCACCGACACGAGCCATACCCAGACAATGGCCATTTGGATGTTGACATAAAATGCCACCATGGTAATCACAAAAACGATCAAAATCAACTGGTCAAGCAAGTATGCCAGGATGCGGTCGCCCACGCTGGCCACCGGGTAATGAATAAAAACATTTTGGGTTGTGCGAACGTGAACCTGCATGTTTTTACCTGATGGAATGAGGGCTGCCGCTTAATACTAAAATCTGAGACATTTCTTATCTTTTCAACTTTCAAACGCAAGCCCCAAACCTATGAAATCCCCCAGCAGTTTCCATCCACAAAGAGAAAGGGCCACCTACGCCGCATTCAGCTGGCTGAAGGACCCGCAGCCGATGGCCTTCACTGCGGTTTTTCTTCTGATGGTGCTTTTGACTGGCTGTTCGGAAAAAAAGCCGGTAGACCGTATGACGGATGAACAACTGCACGCCTATGCAGACGAGCTGGCCCACAAATTCATCATCGCGGATGGCCATGTAGATCTCCCGTTCCGCTTAAAGATCAAAAATTTCCGCATTGACCGTGAGTACATGGGTATCCCCATCAAAAGTGACGAGGGCGATTTTGACTTTGAGCGGGCTAAAAAGGGTGGCCTTGACGCACCGTTTATGTCAATTTACGTTCCATCATCCTACCAACTGCTGCCTGATAAGGGCAAGGCAGTTGCCGATTCGATGATCAATATGGTGCGTGGAATTACACAGAACATTCCGGACAAATTCGCCCTGGCCAATACGGTGGAAGAAGCACAGAAAAACTTCAGTGAAGGAAAAATTTCCCTGCCCATGGGCATGGAGAACGGTGCCCCGGTGGGTGATGACATCAAAAACCTGCAATACTTCTACGATCGTGGAATCCGTTACATTACACTTACCCACAGCAAGGACAATCAGATCTGCGACTCCTCCGGTGATACCACCCATACCTGGCACGGCTTAAGTCCGTTCGGAAAAAAGGTGGTGGAAGAAATGAATAGAATCGGAATCATGGTTGACATCTCTCATGTCGATGACACCACATTCTATCAGGTAATGAAACTCACCAAGGCTCCCTGCATTGCCTCACATTCCTCCTGCCGGTATTTCGCATCCACCGTTAGACGTGACATGACGGATGATATGATTAAGAAACTCGGAGAAAACGATGGCGTGATGATGATCAACTTCTATGCAGCCTTCCTCAGCGGCGATGTATCTCGTTACAACAAGCGGATTGATTCTTTGCTTCTCGCCCACGGGTTGAAATCATCCGATTCCCTCGCAAAACCGATTGTTGAGCATTTCAGACTAGACCATCCATCGCCCGCCACCGATGTGGAAACGGTCGCCAATCACATTGACCGGGCTGTGTCTCTGGCGGGCATCGATCACGTAGGACTGGGTTCGGATTATGATGGTGTGGGCGGCGGCGAAAATTTGCCGACTGGATTGAAAGACGTATCGCAATATCCCAACCTGATCTATGAATTGCTGAAACGCGGTTATTCCGAAACTGATATTGAGAAGATTTGTTCCGGCAATCTATTTCGGGTTTGGAGCAAAGTAGCCACAGTTGCGAGAGGAGCCAAAAGCTAACAGCCAAAAGCAGACAAACTCCATCATTCAACATTTAGCCTCTAACATTTAACATTCTCCAGGTGCGCGAAGCAGCTTTCATCCAACGCAACCGTCCTCGCTGGGAAGCGTTTGAGAAAATTGCAAACCAGCCAAGCGGCGCACCGCCCGATCAGCTGGCAGAACTTTTTATTCAGTTGACGGACGATCTCTCTTTTTCGCGAACGCAATATCCCAACAGCCGCACCACACAATACCTCAACGGGTTGGCCAGCAAAATCCACCTTGAGATTTACAAAAACAAGAAAGAAGAGACCAGTCGCTTCATCACTTTCTGGACAACGGAATTGCCGGCGGTACTGCATGAAGCACGTAAGCCCATGCTTTATGCATTGATCATTTTCCTCATCGCGGGAGCCATCGGCGCTGTGTCTGCAGCCTATGATGACACTTTTGTACGGCTTATCCTCGGCGATTCGTATGTCAATATGACGATTGAAAACATCAAAAGCGGAAACCCGACGAAGATATATTCCTCCAGCGATGAAACGACTATGTTCTTTTTGATTGCCTGGAACAATGTGCTGGTTTCGTTCTTCGTCTTTATATATGGGGTCTTCTTCTCGTTGGGCACAGGCTTTTACCTCTTTAGAAATGGCCTGATGGTGGGTGCGTTTGTCACTTTCTTTTATCGCGAGCAGCAATTGGCACAAGCCTTTCCGGTGATCATGTTGCACGGCACCATTGAGCTTTCTTCCATCGTCATCGCCGCGGCCGCCGGTTTCACGATGGGCAATAGCCTGCTGTTTCCTGGAACCTATTCGCGGATCGACTCCTTTAAACAAGGGGCCTCAAAAGGATTAAAAATCGTAATCGGACTCATCCCATTCTTCCTCCTTGCCGCCTTCATTGAGGGATCCATCACGCGCTACGCCTTCATGCACTGGAGCCTAAAGACACTCATCATTGGCTTTTCGGCTGTACTGATGGTGTATTACTTTGTCATTTACCCCTACCGCCTGTACCATGGACGACGTTAAGATCATCGAGTTTCAAAGGACCCGCGACTTCAGCAACAAACTGAATGCTACGTTTACGTTTGTCAGACAGAATTTCAAGAGCCTCTTCCGCAGCATGCTTTACATTGCGGGCCCGCCCGTATTGGTAGCCAGTTTGTTGCTCAGTTCTTTCATGGGTGATTTCTTTAAAACCATCATCGGGGCAGGGCGCGATCCAGAGGCCTTACAAAACTTTTTTCTAACCATAAACTTCTGGATACAGCTGGTATTGATGTTTGTCTTTATGGTGGTGAGCTATGTCGCCGTCATTGCCACCACCAACAACTACATGATATTGTATGCTGAAAAGAGATCGAATAACATTGATGTGAACGACGTTTGGATACGGGTGCGCGAAACACTTGGGATGTATTTCGCCACCACATTGCTTTTTGGCCTTCTCACGATTGTCGTGTATGTCTTCATGCTTATTCCGGTGCTCATGCTTGGAAATATATCAGGCTTCTTGATATTCTTCGGAGTCATTTTCCTCGTGGTGGGCGCATTCTACCTGCTGATCGGCGCTTCTTTGGTATATCCCATCAGGGCTTTTGAGAAAAAAGGGTTCTTTGAATCAATCATCCGATCATTTTATCTTATTCGCAGCAAATGGTGGAGCACGTTCGGTCTGCTGATGATTTTGTCACTGCTGGTGGGAATCATTTCCTATGTGTTCTCAATACCAGCCTCGATCCTGCAGGGGGTGTCTATGTTGCATGAGGTGAAGCCAGATTCATTCAATGGCCCTTCCGGAGTTATTGAAACAATCATCTTTACGTTGAATTCACTGGCTTACATCACCCAACTCCTGCTGTATTTATTACCCAACGTAGGGCTGACATTCCAATACTTCAACCTGGTGGAAATGAAGGAGGCCAAAGGACTCATGGGCCAGATCAACACCCTGGGGCAAACACCTGATGCTCCCCGGGCAGAGGAGCACTATTAAGTTACACCATGCGGTCCGCTTCAATATTGGTTGCATTTTCATTTTTCCTGTGTCCCGCGATGGCACAGGATTCATCCAACGTGGCCGCAGTCGACACCACTCGACTTGTAATTCATCGCGTCGCAGCTGATTCCTCCCTTATCCTACAACGCGCTGTAGATGAGAACATCGTACACGACCTCAGGGATTCAAAAGACTTCGACTACAAGCAACCGCCTTCCGTGGCCGAAAGTGTTTGGGACCGTTTCCTTTCGTGGCTTGATCAATTGTTTGGGTGGATATTTCGTTCTGCGGTAAAAACAAATTGGGGGCAAGTGCTTCTGTACACCTTGGGACTCATCCTGCTCATCATTATTGTGATGATGTTACTGAAAGTGGATGCGTTAAGGGTCTTTTATTCCGGCGCCGACCAGGGACCAACGAAGTACCAGACATTCGAAGAAAATATCCACGAGATGGATTTTGATCAACTCATCCGTGATGCCCTGCAAAAAAAGGAATACCGGCATGCCGTCCGGTTGACGTTCCTTCATTCATTGAAATTACTATCCGACAAGCAACATGTTGACTGGCGGCCGGGCAAGACCAATCATGAGTACCTGGAAGAGTTGAAAGAGGGTGAACTCAAGACAGGATTTAATGAATTGAGCTTTTATTTTGACTATGCCTGGTATGGTGATTTTAGTGTAAATGAAAGCCTCTATCAGCGGGTTCAATCAATTTTCGACAACTGGAGGAAGAAGGTCGGATGAAAAGAGACTGGAAATACATTCTGTACTTGTCCCTTGCCTTTGGACTTTTCCTGGTGGTGAAACTGATGGGGCCTAAAGACTTTGACTGGACCCCAACGTATGCTGCCGAAGACAAGAATCCGTTTGGGGCCTATGTGCTGAAAGAATTGCTTCCTTCTCTGTTTCAGGGGAAAAAGGTTACCGTCTCGAATCAAACCCTGTATGAATTAAAAGACAGCGTGAAGCAAATCGAAAATATTGTGGTCCTTACCCACTCGCTCAGCACGGGCCCTGAAGACACGGGAGCCTTGTTGAAGCACGTCGAGAAAGGCGCCACGATCTTTATTTCAGCACAGTCTTTCTATGGCAAGCTTGCCGATACACTTAAACTCTCGACCTCAGATTATCTTTTTGAAAAAGCCATTACCGATCAACGGAAAGACAGCTCCTACCTGAAGTTTGTCAATCCGCATCTTGACACGGCACATCATTTTGTTTTCAAACGCGACAACATTCACAACTATTTTGGAAGATTTGATTCTACGCGCACAACGGTGATTGCTGAAAACGATTTCCATCAGCCGGTCACCATCAGAACCCGTTGGGGAAAAGGAAGCATCATCCTCAATTGCACCCCCCTTGCCTTCACCAACATTTACACATTGCGGGGTGACAACCATCAGTTTGTGGCAACTTCTCTCTCCCACCTGCCCGTCAACGATGTGTACTGGACTGAATATTACAGCGTGGGCAGGCTGGAGGCCAGTACTCCCCTCCGGTTTGTACTTACGCATGAACCCTTGGCGTGGGCCTATTATATTACGCTAATATCCTTGTTGCTCTTCATGGTCTTTGAAGCAAAACGCAAGCAGCGCATGATTCCCATCATCCCACCACTGGAAAATACCTCCCTCGAGTTTGTGGGCACCATCGGAAATCTGTACTATCAGCGAAGCGATCACAGGAATATCGCTGAAAAGAAGATCCTGTTTTTCTTCGATCACGTACGAACACATCACATGATGAACCCAACATCACCCGGCGAAAATTTTGTATCCCTGCTCGCTAGAAAATCGGGTCGGGGAGAAGAGGGGGTGCGACATTTGTTCGAGACCATCAATTCTGTGCGGAGACAAACATCGATCACGTCGCAGGAACTGATGATGTTGAATCGTGCGATTGAGGAATTCATAAACCCCATTCCGCTTGAGCGGTAAAAGATATTTAACACAACCCCTTATCAGAAACATTATGGCCGACAACATTTTTGAAAATCGACTGGACCTGAGCGGTCTGCAACACAGCATTCAGCAGGTACGGTCAGAAATCGGAAAGATCATCGTGGGACAAGAAGCCATGGTCGACCTGCTGCTCACGGCCCTCCTGGCAGATGGTCACGTTCTGATTGAGGGTGTGCCCGGTGTGGCAAAAACACTTACGGCAAAATTGTTGGCACGGGTAATTTCCGTTGACTTTATGCGTATTCAGTTTACTCCAGACCTCATGCCCTCGGATGTTCTGGGGACTTCTGTCTTCAATATGAAAAACTCGGACTTTGAATTCAAGCCAGGGCCGATTTTTTCGAACATTGTGCTGATTGACGAGATCAACCGGGCTCCTGCCAAAACCCAAGCAGCCCTTTTCGAAGTAATGGAAGAACGCCAGGTGACAGTGGATGGGCGTACCCACAAAATGAAAAGTCCATACCTGGTCGTGGCCACACAAAATCCCATTGAACATGAAGGCACCTATCGTTTGCCGGAAGCACAGCTCGACCGATTCTTGTTCAAGGTGGTGGTGCACTATCCCAACCTGGAGCAGGAGATCAATATTATCTCCCGGCAGCATAGCCGTGGATCGCAGCCTGCCGTAGATGAAGTGATGTCAGTACTCTCTGCCGACAATCTTCATGCATTTCGATTGCTGGCCCAAGCCGTTCACCTGGAAGAAAACCTGATGAAATATATCGCACAGATTGTTCACGAGACACGGAACAATCCCATGCTTTTTCTGGGTGCTTCTCCCAGGGCCTCGGTGGCCATTCTCAATTCATCAAAGGCCTATGCCGCCCTTCAGGCCCGCGACTTCGTAACCCCGGAAGATATCAAAACCGTTGCCATGCCCGTATTGCGTCATCGGATCATGCTCAATCCCGACAAGGAAATGGAAGGCATCACGCCGGACGAAGTGGTAAAGCAGATCATCGACAAGATTGAAGTGCCCCGCTGATGAAACTTCTGCGCGCGCTTTATCTTAACAACCGCTTCTTCACTGCCAGTGGCACCCTGGCAGCCTTTTTTATTTTTACGTTTGTTATGGGAAGGGGGACTCTGTTCGTTCAGATTGCGTTTTATCTTTTGCTCTCCGTTCTGCTGACGGACGCGTTGCTTTTGTTTCGGGTGAAGCGCGGCATGCATGGGCACAGACTTACTCCCGACCGCCTGTCCAATGGTGATGACAACGAAATCAAAATACACCTGGAAAATTTTTATTCATTTCCGGTGTCGCTCCGCATCTTCGATGAAATCCCGTACCAGTTTCAGCGCCGGGACCTGGAATTCAGGCTGAGCATGGCACCGGGAGAAAACCGTGTTATTGTTTATCCCTTGCGGCCTGTTAAGCGGGGCGAGTATTCATTTGGGTCCGTGAATATCATGGTCAGCTCACCGCTGAGGCTTTTGTCGCGCCGGTTCTCTTTTTCGGGAGAGAAGATGGTACCGGTCTATCCATCGTATATCCAGATGCGGAAATACGAATTGCTCGCCATCAACAACCGGTTGACAGAAGTCGGGATCAAAAAGATCAGGAGGATCGGGCACAACCAGGAATTTGAATTGATCAAGGAATATGTAAGTGGGGATGACATTCGCACCATCAACTGGAAAGCCACTGCACGCAAGTCGCGCCTGATGGTCAACCAATACCAGGATGAACGATCACAGCAGGTCTATTCACTGATCGACAAAGGCCGGCTCATGCAACTGCCCTTTGATGGACTGAGCCTGTTGGACTATGCCATCAATGCATGTCTTGTTATTTCCAACATCGCGATTAAAAAATTTGACAAGGCAGGGCTTATTACCTTTCAGGATACCATCGGCACCATGCTACCGGCCACCCGAAAGAACAACCAAATGGCCGTGATCCAGGAAATTCTTTACCACCAGAAGACCGCTTTCCGCGAATCAGATTTTTCGAGGCTTCATGCATATATCCGAAATAAGATAAGCCAGCGAAGCCTGCTTTTATTGTTCACCAACTTTGAAAGCCTGTCATCGATGGAACGGCAGTTGCCTTATCTCAAAAGCCTCGCGCAGCGGCACCTGCTGGTGGTCATCTTCTTCGAAAACACGGAAATGAAATCTCTGCTGGAAGAACCGGCCATCACCTTGCGTGAAATCTATTACAAAACCATCGCTGAAAAATTCAGTTACGAAAAAAAACTTATCGTCAAGGAATTGCAAAAAAACGGAATTCATGCCCTCTTGTCTCCCCCAGATAGGTTGACGGTAAACACCATAAATAAATATTTGGAACTGAAAGCCCGGAACTTGGTCTAGCAAAACTGAGTTTTGTCAATTGGGTTACTATCGCCTCCCTGAAAATGATCTAAAGGGGGTTAGATAAAACCAAATCGAATCCATAATTTCGAGATCATTACATTCAAAAATAAGGTGTTGGAGATGAAACTGAGCTTGCCTGCTATCGCCCTGGTCTTTCTGAGCCTCAATGGTTTCGGACAGGCTAAATTGTCACACAATAAATTTACCCTTCCTTCCGGGATTACGGCAGCCGATTATCAAAAAGGGGTTTTGGTTGCAAAACTAAAGCCTGCCTTCAGAAGCCTGGCGTCATCAAATGAATTTGGAAGGACTTCAGCCCTTCCTGAGGTAGAAATCCATTCTCTGGCAAATCCAGAACTCGTTCGGCAAAACCGGTTGGCGCGCGGCCCGCTGGCTGAGAGCCAATTCAAAATTGACTTGGGGTTGTATGTGAGATTATCCGTTTCACCGGGAAGCAACATTGAGACGAAAATCAATGAGCTGTATGCAACTGGCTACTTTGAAATAATAGAACCGGAGTATACAGCAAGAATTGAATTTACCCCTAACGACCCAATGGCTTCATCGCAATACTACCTGAGTCTGATGAAGGTGTACGACGCATGGGACATCACCCAGAGTGATGGTGGCACAGTGATCGGTGTGGTGGATTCCGGTGGGGACCTCGACCACCCTGACCTGGTAAACAATCTGTATACCAACCCGGACGAAATTCCCGGTGACGTTATTGATAATGATCACGATGGATACATCGATAACATTCATGGTTGGGACTTCATGGGCGCCGATACCTTGAATCTCTATAACTCCGGTTTCATAGGTGACAACGATCCCAATTTGAAGCAAACGGGAGACGCTGGTAACCTTGGCCATGGTGTTTCGGTGGCTGGTTGTGCCGCAGGCACGGTCAATAACGGAATTGGTGTTGCGGGAGTCGGATACAAAACCAAATTATTATTTACCAAACATACGGCCGATAATCAAAAAAATGCGAGCATATTCCTTGGGTATTCAGGAATACTATACGTGGCGCAAACACTCACCTCCGATGGAGTAAAAAGAAAAATTATCAACTGCTCCTGGGGCAGTTCATACAGAAGCCA
>JAYVEZ010000019.1:0-4929 GCA_043773645.1 Cytophagales bacterium | reverse complement strand
CAACTGTTGTGGAATTGGCTTGTTCCTGTGCTGTTTGCCGGACCTGTATTGAGCTTTTGGCAAGCATTGGGCCTGCTCGCATTGACAAAAATTCTCTTTTGGAGCTTTGGTAAAGGAGGCGGACATTGGAAACATCGTCAGGGAGGTCCGTGGGGACAGTTCTGGGCTCAGAAATGGCAGGGTATGTCCGACGAAGACCGTGAGCGATTCAAACAGAAGATGAAAGATAAGTGGTGCTATACCGACAAAAATTCTTCCGGGCCTGATGCAGGCAATTCAAACGGTTGAAATGGGAGTTCTACCACTTTATAGGTAGAACGTTAGAAATAATTTTTCAAAAACCCTCAACCTATTCTAATAATGGGCGTTGAAGGAAACTGTGGAAACTTTGGTAATGTTAATAGTTTCCATAGTTTTGCACCCCTTATGGAAGAACAAGACATAAAAGATAGGATAATTCGGGGAGCCGAAGAGCTTTTCTTGAAGTACGGTGTACGCAGCGTATCGATGGATGATGTCGCCCGGCATCTTTCAGTATCAAAGAAGACGCTGTACCAATATTTCGCAGACAAGGATGAGATGGTGACCATGGTGTTGGTGCACCACATGGAGAAAGATGTGAAGCAATATGACAGTTTCCATTCCTCTGCAAAAAATGCCATCGATGAACTCGTTAAGATATCTTCTTGCATGAAGCGGGACTTTCAAAAGTTGAATCCTTCCTTGCTTTTTGACCTGCAGAAATACCATGCGAAGGCCTGGTCAATTTGGCTGGGCCACAAACAAGTCTATATCAAAGATTCCATCGTCCGCAACCTCATGCAGGGAATAGAGGAAGGATTCTTCCGACCCGACATCAACGTGGAGGTGCTGGCAATTACCCGGCTCGAACTAATCCAACTCACGTTTGACGAAACGGTATTCCCCGCCGACAAACACAACCTGCCGGAAGTCAACGGCCAGATTTTTGAGCATTTCGTCTATGGCATTTTGACCGAAAAAGGCCGGAAGGTCTATGAGAAATACAAGCAAGTCACAACCCACACAGAAACAACCCCCTTTCCAGTATGAAAAGATTATACATATTCCTGGCAGCGTTGCTCTTCATGCCCGCAGCCCATGGGCAACAGAAGGCCCCGATGACATTTACACTTCAGGAGTGTATCGAGTTTGCACGAGAGAATAACCCCAATCTGAAGAGTGCCAAGATTTCCATCGAGGCATCGAAGGCAAAGGTGGGCGAAACACTCGCTACCGGACTTCCACAGATCTATGGTTCCGCTGACCTGGGAAGTAACTTCATTATACCAACCTCCTTCTTGCCAGCTACGATTGTCGGAGGACCACCCGGAGAGTTTGTGGGTGTCAAGTTCGGTACCCAATATGTGGGCCGTGCCACATTGAATGTTGATCAGATGCTCTTCAATGGATCCTATTTCGTCGGGCTCAAGGCGAGCCGTACGTATACAGAACTTTCACGCAAGGATTTGATTAGTACGCAAACGGACCTTGTTGCGGCAATCAAGAAAGCCTATTACTCGGTATTGGTTAACCGAGAGCGATTGGCCCTGGTCGAAAAAAACTTTGGCCGCCTGGATTCTTTGCTGAGCCAGACCAAGGCGATGTATGACAATGGTTTTGCGGAAAAAATTGACGTGAATCGCGTTCAGGTGCAGTACAACAATATCGTATCCGCTCAGCGAACCGCCAGGATCGGCACAGAGGTAAGCAGCAATCTGTTAAAATTTCAAATGGGCCTGCCCGTCAGTGAAGAAGTTGTGCTGGTTGACAACCTGCAGACCATTAAACTACAGGTATTGGATAAGGATCTTAAAAAAGATTTCAACTATAGCAACCGTATCGAATATAGCAAGCTGGAAATTAACCGTGCCCTTGTTGAGTTGGATATCAAAAATACACAGGTTCAGTATTTACCTAAGCTGGATCTGTATGGAAGTTACGGTGCAAGTTACGGGACATCCTCATTTGACAGCTTTATTGCGTTTGGATCAAAATGGCGCGATTTGGGTGTCGTCGGTCTGAGGGCCAACCTGCCCATTTTTGATGGTCTGAGAAAAAGCAACCAAATACAGCAGAAACGGATTCAGCTTCAGCAAATCGATAACTCCAAGGATTTTACCAAGAACCAGATTGACATGGAGCAGCAGCAGGCAAACCTGACCTTCAACAACAACCTTGAATCCTTAAAATCTCAGAAGATGAACATGGACCTGGGAGAAGAGGTTTACAAAGTAGCTTTGATCAAATACCAGCAAGGCGTTGGCTCCAACATTGAAGTCATCAATGCAGATGCTGCCTACAAGGAAGCCCAAACAAACTACTATGCGGCCCTTTATGATGCACTAATCGCCTCCGTGGATCTTGAAAGATCCTATGGCAAACTCCTTGACAACCAATAACCCCCTCAACACAAAAATATATCTACTATGAAATCAAGATTATACATAACCGTCCTTTCTTTTGCCGTGGTGGCAGGTGTTCTTTCAGGGTGCAGCAGCGCAACGAAAGACAAGCAGACCCAACTGGCGGAATTGAAAACTCAGCAATCCAAATTGGCCGTTGAGGTACGCAAACTGGAAGGTGAGATTGCCAAGGAAAATCCGGGTGCAGCGAATGAAAAGTCAAAGGATGTGGCTGTGTCGCAACTGGCCCTCCGCCCATTTGATTATTTCGTTCAAACCCAGGGTGCGATTGAAGCAGTCGACAACATCTTGGTAAGCGCGAAGACTGCGGGTATTATTTCTCAGGTATTTGTAAAGGAAGGCGACAATGTTTCCAAAGGCCAAATCCTGGCCCAAATTGATAACTCCATCGTACTTCGAAATATCGAAGAAGTGAAGTCGGGTATGGACCTTGCCAATACGGTGTACCAACGTCAGAAGAACCTGTGGGATCAGAAGATTGGAACTGAAGTGCAGTACCTCCAAGCCAAAAACAATAAAGAATCCCTTGAGAAAAGGTTGGCAACCCTGAACGAACAGCTCGACATGAGCAGGATCAAGTCTCCCATTGAAGGATCGGTGGATGAAGTGTCCCTTAAGATCGGACAAAATGCCGCGCCGGGATTACCTGCCTTCAGGGTAATCAGTGGTGATAAGCTGAAAGTAAAGTCAAACGTATCAGAGTCCTATGTTACTTCTATCCACAAAGGTGACAGGGTGCGGATTTCGTTTTCAGATATCAACAAAACCATAGAAGCCCGCGTAACATTTGTCGGTAAGTCAATCAACCAGCTTTCAAGAACCTTCCCTGTGGAGGTAGCCTTGCCAGCTGATGATGACTTTCGCTCAAACATGATCGGCGTATTGAGGGTAATTTTTCATTCTGAACCCGCCGCCATCGTTGTACCCATCAATCTTGTGCAGGAAATCAATGGACAGAAGGTAGTCTATACAGCGGAAATGGATGGCGCAAAACTTGTAGCGCGCCGGAACGTGGTGGAGGTTGCCGGAGTGTTTGATAACCTGGCCCAGATCAAAACGGGACTGAAAGCTGGCGACAAAATCATCACCGTTGGCTATCAGGGATTGAACGACGGCGAATTGGTAAAAATCTAAAATGAAGGAATAAGACTGGGAACATACTTTCTGATTTCAGCTTTAAACTTTTAAATCCTAACCTCATGCAAGACACCGAAAAAGAATTCAAGCCCACCAGTTGGGCCATTGACAATAAGGTCAGCGTTTATGTTGCCACTGCCATCATCTGTCTGGCGGGCATCATGACCTACATCAGCCTCCCCAAAGAAAATTTTCCGGAGGTAGTGTTCCCCCAGATATTTGTTGCAACGGTTTATCCTGGTGCCTCGCCATCAGACATTGAAAACCTGATTTCAAAAGAAATTGAAAAAGAAGTAAAGTCAATTTCAGGAGTCAAAAAGATCAAGAGCAACTCTGTTCAGAGCTTCTCCAATGTGATCATTGAATTTGAAACGGATGTCGATGTCGACAAAGCCAAGCAAGAGGTAAGTGATGCGGTCGATCGCGCCAAACCCAATCTGCCCACGGACCTCAAAGATGATCCGCAAGTTATTGACATCGATATTTCCGCCGTGCCAATCATGAACGTCAATCTCTCAGGAGACTATGATTTAACAACGCTCAAGAAATACGCAGAACAGATGCAAGATGCCATTGAAGGCATACGCGAGATACGCCGGGTTGACATTGTCGGTGCGCTGACGCGTGAAATCCAGATCAATGTGGATATGTTCAAGCTTGGAATGGCTGGCGTCAGCCTGGACGACATTGAAAACACCATCCGCGGCGAGAATGTCATCATCCCGGGCGGCCAGCTTTCGGTGGATGGGATGAAACGTTCCCTTACCGTCAACGGTGAGTTTACATCGGCAGAACAAATAGGCAATACCGTGGTGGGTTCCACCAAGGGAGGAAAAATTTATTTGAAGGACATTGCCGATGTGGTTGACTCGCACAAGGAGCAGGAGAGCTTCGCGCGGCTGGACAAGAAGAATGTTATTACATTGAATGTGGTGAAGCGCAGTGGTGAAAACCTGATCATCGCGTCGGATCAAATCAATGAAATCGTTAAGAATTTTAAAGCCAATATCCTTCCTCCCGGCGTGGAAGTAACCATTACAGCGGATCAATCGGACAACACCCGAACCACCTTGCACGATTTGATTAACACCATCATCATCGGTTTCATCCTCGTGACAATAATCTTGATGTTCTTTATGGGGGCCACCAACGCAATATTTGTTGCCATGTCGGTGCCCATTTCGGCGTTCATCGCTTTCCTGGTTTTCCCGACCCTGGGCTTTACGTTGAACCTGATGACCCTGTTCTCTTTCCTGCTCGCGCTTGGAATTGTAGTGGATGATGCCATTGTGGTGATTGAAAATACGCACCGTGTTTTTGATAATGGAAAGGTTCCCATCCGAAAAGC
>JAYVEZ010000018.1:0-2889 GCA_043773645.1 Cytophagales bacterium | reverse complement strand
CAGTCTTT
This sequence comes from Cytophagales bacterium, assembly GCA_043773645.1. Taxonomy (GTDB): domain Bacteria; phylum Bacteroidota; class Bacteroidia; order Cytophagales; family Cyclobacteriaceae; genus ELB16-189. The sequence continues at coordinate 2,881 of JAYVEZ010000018.1, read as the reverse complement.
CTTTTTCGGCAGCAAATTCTCTCGTGTCAATTACCCTGATACTCTCGCTCGTTGGGTTGCCTTTTGAAAAGGGTGTGTCCTCCGTGTACCTTGATTTGAAAAATCTGCCAAGCAAACGACCAATAAAGACGCGTGGAGGATTGATTTTTCCCATGGCCATTTCAAGGGCATTGGCAGCATGGGCAAGCATTTGGGCCAATTCCATTTTACCCCACTGACGTTGTGCCCCCGGAGTAATCCGATCAATCCTGGTAAGGACTTCCTCCAAATCCTGGTTGTTGAAAAGACTTTTCATCTCTCTTCTGGAAAATTCATTTAATCTTTAGCCCAATTAAACCGGTCGCTGGAGGGGAACTTCCACGGAGCGAAGTTCGTCTCCACATTTTGAAACATGGCATTCCACTGTGCCGGGGCACCCGATTCCTCCATGGATACATAACGCCTCATTTCCAAAATGATTTCCAGCGGATTGATTAATACAGGGCACGCCTCCACACAAGCATTGCAACTGGTGCAAGCATTGATTTCTTCCTTGCTGATATAATCGCCAAGCAGAAATTTTCCGTCGCCTAAACCGGGCCCACCCTTTTCCAGGCTGTTGCCGACTTCCTCCATGCGGTCTCTCACATCCATCATGATCTTGCGGGGAGAGAGCTTTTTTCCCGTCAGGTTGGCGGGACACTCGGAAGTACAGCGACCACATTCTGTACAAGCGTACGCCGCCGCCAGGTGGTTCCAGGCGAGGTCATTGATATCTTTTGCACCAAATCTTCCCGGCTCACCAACGGGCGTCGATTCCGTGGCGGCAAGTCCAAGCATGGATTTCACTTCGCGTGTAACCACCGGCATGTTGGTGATGTGACCTTTGGCTTCCAGGTTTGCATAATAGGTATTCACAAAGGCCATGAAAATGTGAAGATGCTTGGAGTAGGTGATGTAGACGGAGAATCCAAGAATGCCGATGATGTGAAACCACCAGGCAAAGCGCTCGAGGAATTCAAGTGTTGAAGTGTTGAGGTGTTGAAGCGTTGAGGCGAGGAATGAGCTGAAGAACAGAGATCCTGTCGCGGTATAATGGTCGCTCCGGGTCTGCAGGATCTGATCGCTGGCATTCATTGTAAGGATCGCAAACATCAATATGATCTCAATGGTTAGAATCAGGTTGGCGTCGAGCCGTGGCCAGCGGGTCATTTCACTTGACCAGAATCGGGGAACCTTCAGCACATTTCTGCGGATGAGGAAAATAACACAGGCCAGCAGCACTGCAACCGCCAGCGACTCAAACACATTCATCAGCACATTGTAGAGAGCACCCAGGTAGGGCGCAAAGATTCGGTGGGTACCTGAGAGACCGTCAATGATGAATTCAAGTACTTCCAGGTTGATGATCAGAAAGCCTGCATAAATGAAGAAATGCAGTATCGCCGGAATGGGTCGCTTGAACATTTTCTTCTGCCCAAAGGCTATCAGAATCACGTTTTTGATCCGCTCGTTTTTATGGTCCGTGATGGGGTTGGCTTTCCCCAGCTGGACATTATTCTTGATTCTCAACACGCGCTTGCGGATGAGGTATCCGGCCAGCAGCAGGATGATGAGAAAGAGAACTTGTTGCAAGATGGCCATGGTTACCGGTTCGCAAAGTCAAATTAACCAACAAATTCCGTAAAATCATGCTGCTTGAGGGCGGTAGCAGGGACTATAATTTGCTGCGTTTCTAAATTTATATACTTTTGTGCCCCGTCTGCGAAAAGCGGACTTCTTTTCCAGGTGACGTAGCTCAGTTGGTAGAGCAAAGGACTGAAAATCCTTGTGTCGGGGGTTCAATTCCCTCCGTCACCACAAGCCCTCGATCGCGAGGGCTTTTTTAATTAAGAGTTTTGGGAAACCTTGTTGGAATAGAATTGAGTCTAATTCCCCGAAGGGCATGTCAGTGGGCGATGGCTTGCGCGGCTAGGTAGGCCGTGGTCCAAGCCGACTGAAAATTAAAGCCCCCGGTTTCGCCATCTGCATTCAATACCTCGCCGGCGAAGAAGAGCCCGGGAACCAGTTTGCTCTCCAGGGAGGAAAGATCAACTTCTTTCAAGTCAACGCCACCACAGGTAACAAATTCTTCTTTGAAAGTGGTTTTTCCTTTGATATGAAACGGACATCGGATCAGGAACTCCATCAATCTGTTCACGGCCTTGGATGGCGCTTCAGCCCACACAACGTTCTCATCCACTTCCGCCAGGGTACAAAGCCTATCCCACAAGCGCTGGGGAAGGTGGAACAAAGGATGTGAATAAATTTTCTTTCCTCCCTCCAGACGGTTCTTGTCTTTGAAAAGTTGTCTTACTGACTCTTCCGTCTGGTCACCGGTCCAGTTGACCAGCGCTGTAAAATCATAGTGTGTATCATGGAGGTGCTGGGCTGCCCAGGCAGACAGACGTATGACCGCCGGGCCGCTCAGACCCCAATGGGTAATGAGCACGGGACCGCGGGAGGAAAATTTTGTTCCTGCGATTCTCACCTCAGCGTCTTGCACTGCTACACCCATCAGATCGGCGAATTGCTTTGAAGGATCGTTGAACGTGAACAGCGATGGAATGGGAGACACAATGGTGTGCCCCAATGATTTTATCCAGCCGTAAGCGTCAGGTTGTGGATGACCACCCATGGCAACGAGCACCTTTCTTGATGAAAAACGATTTTGATTCCTGCACTGTACTGAAAATTTGTCAGCTGCATTTTGAACGCTTGAGACTTCGGAAGAAGTATGGATCTCAATACCCAACCTCTCCGCTTCTTTCATAAAGCAATCAATGATGGTTTGAGATGTTTCTGTGATGGGAAACATTCGGCCATCGTCTTCGGTAACAAAGTTCACCCCGCGTTGCTCAAA
>JAYVEZ010000017.1:0-2533 GCA_043773645.1 Cytophagales bacterium | reverse complement strand
GACTTGAAGAAAGAAACGTTTGAAAACCTCACAGGCTGGCAGCGTGTGTCGCTCTCACGCCATCCAGACCGGCCCTACACCCTGGACTATATCTATGAGATCACCACCGATTTCATTGAACTCCACGGCGACCGAAATGTAGGCGACGATAAAGCGATGATCGGCGGACTGGGCACCATCGAAGGTCAGACCTTCATGCTCATCGGCCAGCAAAAAGGAAGAAATACCAAACAACGTCAGATGCGCAATTTCGGGATGGCCAACCCGGAAGGCTACCGCAAAGCCCTGCGGCTGATGAAGATCGCAGAGAAATTTAATAAACCCATTGTTACCTTTATTGATACCCCCGGTGCATTTCCCGGACTGGAAGCAGAAGAACGTGGACAGGGAGAAGCCATCGCACGCAACCTGAAGGAAATGTTCATGCTCAAAGTACCTGTCATTTGTATTGTCATCGGAGAAGGAGCTTCCGGCGGCGCCTTGGGCATAGCCATCGGCGACAGGGTATTCATGCTGGAGAACACCTGGTATTCAGTCATTTCTCCTGAATCATGTTCCTCCATCTTGTGGAGAAGCTGGGACTACAAAGAGCAGGCCGCCGAGGTATTGAAGCTCACGGCCAAGGACATGAAAGAACAAAAGCTCATCGACGGCATCATCAAAGAACCCCTGGGCGGTGCCCATACCGATATCAAATGGATGTCGAATGAAGTGAAGCGGATGATCCTTACCACCTACCAAGAACTGGCAAAGTTGCCCACGCCTGACCTGATCAGTCAACGCATCGATAAATTCTGCGCGATGGGGGTTGTTAAAGAATAGTTCTAGTTCGGAGTTGCGGGTTCCGAGTTGCGCACCATCGGCCCAGAACCCGGAACCCTGAACCCAAAACCCTGAACTCAAAACCCTGAACCCTGAACCCGGAACCCAGAACCCGGAACTCTTAACCCGGAACCCCGAACTGATCAATGAAATTATATGTCATCAACACCGGATTCTTCAAACTCGACGGCGGAGCCATGTTTGGCGTGGTACCAAAGTCGCTCTGGCAAAAGTCCAATCCTGCTGACGAAAATAATCTATGCACCTGGGCGATGCGTTGTCTGCTGATCGAGGATGGAGATAAACTTATTTTAATCGATAACGGCATTGGGGAGAAGCAGGATTCAAAATTCCTAAGCCTTTATCACCTGCACGGTGATGACTCGCTCATGAAATCCCTGCACCATGCCGGTTTCTCAGCTTCGGATGTCACCGACATGTTTCTCACCCACCTTCACTTTGACCATTGTGGCGGCGCGATCATTAAGTCGGATGATAAATTAGCGCTTGCGTTTCCCAATGCGACGTATTGGTCCAATGAAGACCATTGGTTGTGGGCTACTCAACCTAACGCCAGAGAGAAAGCCAGCTTCCTCAAAGAGAATATTCTTCCCATCAAAGAAAGTGGTCATCTCAAAATGATTGATCCCAAGAATCCATCGCCCTTTTCACAGATGGATATTTTCTATGCGTCCGGACATACCGACAAGATGATGATCCCCATGGTGAAGTACGGAGCACGGACCCTCTGCTTTGTGGCAGACCTGATTCCGTCGGTATCGCACATACCGCTTCCTTATGTGATGGGTTACGACACGAGGCCGCTGATTACCATGGAAGAAAAAGAAAGATTTTTGAAAGAGGCGGCAGACAGACAATACATACTTTTTTTTGAACATGACCCCGTGCATGAATGCTGCACCGTGAAGAATACTGAGAAAGGCGTTCGCGTAGACGGTACATTCAAACTGAGCGAACTATAAATTAATGAAGAAAATAGGTTTGGTATTGTCAGGCGGTGGTGCAAGAGGTGCCGCCCACATAGGAGCGATCCAGGCACTGGAAGAACTGGGCTTAGAGTTTTCATGCGTTTCGGGTACAAGTGCCGGTGCCATTGTCGGTTCTTTATATGCCTACGGGTATTCGACCAAGGAAATTTACCAAATCGTACAACAGATTAGTATTTTCAAATCCATACGACCTGCTTGGACATGGGCTGGCTTTCTGAGGATGGCTGGCCTGGAGGAGGTGCTCCAGAAATACCTACCAGAGAATAGTTTCTCAAGCCTTAAGTTGCCGATGGCAGTTGCCGCCGCGGAGATCCAAAAAGGCCAAATCAAGTATTTCTCCGAAGGTGAGCTGATTCCGGCAATTCTTGCTTCCTGTAGCATTCCCGCAATGTTTAACCCTTACCAACTTAATGGTTCATTGTATGTTGACGGTGGATTGCTGGACAACCTCCCAGTGAAACCCATCCGTGAAAAGTGTGATTTTGTTATCGGGTCGCATTGCAATCAGGTGAGCCAGGTTTTTGATGCCAGCAATGTGAAAGTTGTCATAGAAAGAAGCTTGCTAATGGCCATTGGAGCCAATACCTTAGTAAGCAAACAGCTCTGTGATGTGGTGATCGATCCTCCCGGGCTGGATAAGTTCAGCGCCTTTGACCTTGGTAAGATGAATGAGATTTTTGACATTGGCTATGAATTTACCA
>JAYVEZ010000016.1:0-5630 GCA_043773645.1 Cytophagales bacterium | reverse complement strand
AATTTCAACATTGATGAAAATCAGAAGGACACATTCATTGGCGTCCCCACCCCCGCGAACGCCATGTTTATCACATCCCTGGTATACTTAAAAGGGCCTTGGGACACAGCGATTTCAAATGACATATTTCTCGTTGTGATCACCCTTGTTTTTTCTTTCCTCCTGGTCGCCCCCTGGGAATTATTTGCCCTGAAATTCAAAAATTACCGATGGGCAGACAACAAGGTGCGGTTTACATTTATGGCAGTTTCGGTATTACTGCTCGCGGTGTGGCAATTGGCAGCCCTGCCCTTTGTCATACTATTGTACATTCTCCTCTCGTTAATGATGCGTTGGGTTAGAATCTGAAAATTTGAAGCGTTTTCTCATCTTTTTTTGTTGTGCCGCTCCGATGGTTGCCTTTGGCCAGACGGCCTCCGTGCTATCCTCTGGAAAGTGGTATAAACTCTCTGTCGCCCTGGATGCGGTTTATAAAATTGATTACAACTTGCTGAAGAAGATAGGCATCAACCCAGATGCAATCGACCCAAAAAAAATCCGGCTGTATGCCGGGACCAACAGCATGCTTCCCCAGGCAAACAGCACACCCCGAATAAGTGACCTGAAAGAAGTCTCCTTGTACTCACCCGGCGAAGCCGATGGAAAATTTAATTCACAGGATTATATTCTTTTCTTTGGCCAAGGTCCAGATGCCTATCAACTATTGAGCGACAAAAAAATATTTGGTTACCAAAATAATTTATACAGCGACAAGAATTACTACTACCTCACGCTCGGCACCGCCAACGGTAGTCGCATGACCAGTCTCCCAGACCTTGCGGGAAACTTTCCAAGTGTAGATGAGTTTGATGATTTCTCCTATTACGAAACGGAGCAATACAATGATCTTCATTCAGGACGTGATTGGTTTGGCGAACAGTTTGATTCCAAGACAGAATACACCATCCGATTTCAGGTGCCGGGCATCGTGGAAGGCTCAACCATTAAATTGGTTTCCAATGTGATGGGCCAGTCATTCAGTGATGCCTCGTTTCAGATCTCTTTCAATGGCCTGTCAATAGCTGAACAAAAACTTCTCCCCATTGTCAACTCACAGTATGCAATAAAAGGAAGCGAAGCAACTGATACATTATCATTCTCTTCCTCGCTGGTAAATGCTGCTTCTCAAACCAACCAGGATGTAAAACTGAAATTTGTCAAGGCCACGTCAGGCCGTTCTGTGGGATACCTTGACTATTTACTACTGCAATCAAAACGAAAACTTGCCCTGTACGGAGATCAAACCATTTTTCATTCCCTGAAGAGCCTGGAACAGCCCACTTCCCGCTTTTCAATTTCTGACATGCTGAGGGATCCAATGATTTGGGATGTCAGCGATCCATTCAATGCTCAGATTCAAATATTGCGTCTGGAATCAGGCGTCGCCTCTTTTGCAGCTCCGTCGGGCACCCTCAGAAAATATATCGCGCTCTCCAACAAGAACTATCCTGCGCCTGTGGTTGAGGGCGAAGTGCCCAATCAGAACCTCCATGGAATCACCCGCGCTGATTTCTTGATCATTTCTGCTCCTGAATTTTTAGCTGACGCACAAAGATTGGCAGCCCATCGCCAATCGAAAAACTCCCTCCAGGTTGCGGTTGTTACCACTACCCAGGTGTACAATGAGTTCTCGGGAGGCAAGCAGGATGTTACCGCCATCCGCGATTTTGTCAAGTGCATGTACGATCAAAAGACGGGTATAAAAAATCTACTCCTCTTCGGGCGCGGCTCATACGACTACAAAAATTATCTGACCTACAACAAGAACTTTGTTCCTACGTATGAATCACGCAACTCCCTTAGCCCGCTGGAGACTTACTCTTCAGATGATTACTTCGGGTTCCTTGAAAACAGTGAAGGCAACTGGAACGAAAATCCCTCCGAATCACATACGCTCGACATCGGGGTGGGGAGACTTCCCATCAAAAAGGTAGAAGAAGCTAAAGTCATCGTGGACAAAATCTTTGAATATGAAAATCAAAATTGGGGAGACTGGCGCAAGGAAATCCTTTTTGTAGCAGACGACGGCGACTTCAACATCCATCAGGGACAGGCGGATCAATTGGCCGAAAGCATTGAAGCAGACCATCCCGAGTTCAACACCCAGAAACTCTATCTGGATGCGTTCAGGCAGTCAAACAGCTCCATCGGCCAAGTATCACCTGATGCCACAACGGCCCTTATCAATGCGGTCAACAAGGGAGTGGCCATTGTAAATTACACGGGTCATGGTAGTGAGCAACAATGGATGCAAGAGCGCATCCTTGATCAGGTTTCTTTGGATAAATGGAAACCGTCCCCTCGTTATCCTCTGTTGGTCACAGCGACCTGCGAATTTGGCAGAAATGATGATCCTGGTTTGATATCCACATCGGAACTATCACTCCTGCGGGCCGAGGAAGGGTCCATTGGTCTTGTGACCACCACACGGCCAGTCAATTCAGCCACAAACTTCACATTGAACAAGGCATTCTATCAGTCACTGTTCACCAAAGAAATGAATCAGTTTCGAGATCTGGGCTCTGTTTTTCGAGACACCAAGAATAACAGCATCAGCGGCGTTTCCAATCGCAATTTTTCATTGCTGGGTGATCCCTCCATGAAGTTGGCATTGCCATCCACTGAAGTAAAAATAACCTCCATAAAAAATTTGACCTCAGGGTCTGATACTTTGAAGGCGCTTTCGAAATTAAAAATGAAGGGTGCTGTTTACACCAATGGTATTCCCGATGCTACCTATGTCGGGACCTTGAACACTTCTGTATTTGACAAAGCTGCCGCTGCGAAAACAAAGGGTGATGAAAATCCACCTTTTGATTTCAATCTTCATGATAATGCGGTTTTCAGAGGACAAGCCACCATCCGCAATGGCGAATTTGAAATGGAGTTCACCTTACCGAATTCAATTGATCCGCTGGTGGGCATGGGAAAAATAAGCTTATATGCTGCCCCTTCCGGGAATAGCCGGGACCTCACCGGCGCTAACACAAATATTAAAATCGGATCAATCGAAAAAAATCCAGGACCCGATACCAAAGGTCCGGGCATAGCATTGTATATGGGAGATTCTACTTTTACCAATGGCGGTATTGCCGGGAGCAGCAGCCGCATCGTTGCAATCCTGACCGATGAAAACGGCACCAATGTCTCTGATTTTATTCCCCAAAATGCCATCAAGGCCTTGTTGGATGATAGCCTCTCTTTCAACCTGAATAAATACTACCAATCGGATATTGATAATAGTAAGCGCGGCAAAGTCTTCTATCCGGTGAGCAACCTAAAACCAGGCCAGCATCACCTGACCCTTTCAGCATTTGATACGTTCGGAAATGGATCTTCAACCTCCATTGTGTTTTCTGTTTCCGACCAGAATGGCATTCAAATTGAGCAATGGCTGAACTATCCCAATCCTGTTACGTCCACTACGGTATTTCATTTTAAACACAACCGCTCTGGTGAAGACCTTGAAGCCGTTGTGACATTGTATGATCCCGTTGGCCAACCCGTCATTTCAAGCACTTACCAAATCATGGGAAGCGCGTATCAAGTAGACCTTCCGGCGTGGGATGGTACCTCGGCAGAGGGGACAAAATTAAGCCCCGGTTTATACCTGTCTAAGCTTTCGGTTCGTTCTCTGCTGGACGGGTCCAAAAATGAAAAAATTACGAAGGTTATAATATCGAATTGATTATATTTAGCCCTTAGAAGTTGATTATGAATAAGTTAGCATTGGCTTTAATCACCTCACTTGCTGTGGGCGAATTATGCGCGCAAACCATCGGGGGATCTGGCACTTCCCTGATTGGTCAGGACAGCACCAACAAAGTGATCACCACAGCTGTTCCTTTTCTATCCATTACCCCGGATTCACGTGCTGCAGGAATGGGCGATGCCGGGGTAGCCACGACTCCAGATGCTAATTCGGCTCATTGGAATGCGGCCAAGCTTGCCTTTATCGATAAAGGTTACGGTGTCTCCGCTTCTTATACACCCTGGCTCGGCAAGATTATTAATGACATGTCAATTTTCTACCTGTCGGGATTCTATAAAATAAACCGGAAGCAGACTGTGGCTGCCTCCATGAAGTACTTTAACCTGGGAGAGGTACAATTCAACCAAGGCCCTGATCCTGCTGACCTCCTGGGGCGCTACAACCCCCGGGAATTTTCTTTCGACGTTACGTATTCTACGATTTTGACGGAACATATGAGTATCGGTGGGTCTCTTCGCTACATACATTCCAATTTGACCGGCTATTTGTCTACCAACTCATTCGATGCCCGGCCAGGCAATTCTGTGGCTGTGGACTTTGGGTTTTATTACAACAAGCCAGTAGTTTGGAAAAACTCTAATCTTGCGTTTGGCGCAACCATCACCAACCTGGGTGGCAAAATTTCTTATTCAGACGCCAACAACAAAGACTTTCTACCAACCAATCTCCGAATAGGAAGTGCCTACAAAATGGAATTAAACGCGCTGAATAGTTTATCCTTCGCATTGGACTTTAATAAATTGATGGTTCCCAGTCCGGCCCCGGGCAGTAAATCAAAGCCTATGTTGGGTGGGGTATTGGGTTCCTTTACCGACGCCCAGGGCGGTTTCAAGGAAGAAATGCAGGAAATAACAACTTCTCTGGGGATGGAATATTGGTACAACAATACGGTGGCCGGTCGGCTGGGTTATTTTTACGAGGCGCAAAGTAAGGGGAACCGAAAATACCTGACTGCGGGCGTAGGCTTTCGCTTTGATAAATTTGGATTGGATGTAGCCTACCTGGTGCCGACAAACAAGCGCGAAAATGCCCTGGCGGAAACACTGCGTTTCACGCTGATGATGCTTTTTGAAAAGAAGGTTAAAGAAGAAGAACCCGTTGTAGATTGATGACCTTGCTGGACCGGACCCAAGCCCCTCCCTTTCGACTCTCCTCTGATTACTCCCTTGTTCCTCCAGAGCTTTTTCTGGCGGGAGACATAAAAGTATTTGCTTTTCGCGGGCTGCAACAGGATGTCGTGAGACTCGAGTTAATTTTTGATGCAGGGAAATGGTACGAGCCTTTGCTGGGGGTAAGCCAGTTCACATCCCAAATGCTTTCCAAAGGAACGCGCACGAAGAACTCATTCCAAATCGCAGAAGGCCTGGACTCATTGGGCGCACACCTTGAGATTAGTCCCGGATTTGATGTGGTCACCCTATCGCTTTTTGCCTTGCGAAAAAATTTGATTGCCGCCATGAACATCCTGGTGGAATTGCTGCAATCACCATCATTTGATGAGGATGAGTTGAGAATCATGAAGGAAATTTTCTCTCAGAACCTTCGTGTGAACAACGAGAAGACGAGCGTGGTGGCATCCAAAGAAATCCGTAAAGCAATTTTTGGAGAGGCTCACCCTTACGGAAGTAGTGTGGAGGAGGCCGATGTAAAACAAATCCAACAAGAAGACCTTCAAAAATTCTTTCAGACCCAATTCTCACTTCAGACAGCATTTCTTGTAGGCCGTTTGTCTGATCAGGAAGTACAAAGTTTGATTAGCCTTCTTTCACCATTGGTGTTAACAACCGACAAGTACAAAGCAGATAATCCTGACTTTCTC